>DATBBP010000280.1:0-2110 GCA_036270935.1 Gemmatimonadaceae bacterium | reverse complement strand
GGTCAGGGTTCGGGGATGACGTCACACCTTCTCCTCGGCAGCCCAAACGTTAGGCATCTCTCGACCATCGAGATCGAGCCGGAGATGATCAACGCGTCCCGCTTCTTCTATCCGGCGAACCGACGCGACTTCGAGGACCCCCGGGCTCATTTCGTTCTCGATGACGCAAAATCCTTCTTCGCCGCCAGCGGCCGGCGTTTCGACCTCATTCTCAGCGAACCGTCGAATCCTTGGGTGAGCGGCGTCTCTGGATTATTCACGACGGAATTCTATCGCCGCGTCCGCACGCATCTCGCGGACGGTGGCGTGTTCGGACAGTGGTTGCACCTCTACGAGCTCGACGACGCACTCGCGACGATGGTGCTCGCGGCGCTCGATCAGAACTTTTCGTCGTACGAGATCTTCTTCACCTCGAATGCGGATATTCTGATCGTCGCGAGCAACGAGCGCGTGCTCCCGACCCCCGATTGGCACGTTGTTGATTTTGCCGGCGTCGCGGAAGACCTGCGTCGTGCGATTCCGCTCACGCCGGAGGCGCTCGAGGCGACTCGCCTCGCCGGGCGCCAGCTTCTGCATCCGTACCTTTCGACGCAGGTCGCGCCGAACTCCGACTACTATCCCGCGCTCGATCTGGGCGCCGAGCGTACCCGATACCTGAAAGACAATGCGGACGGTGTGAGTGGCCTCGGCGAAAGTCGCTTCGACATCGCCGGTGCGCTCTCCGGACACAAGCGCGCGTTCGGCACGACGTCGCTTTCCGTGTTGCCGGAGATCACCCATGTCGACGAGCTCGCCCGAGGTGCGCGGCTCCGCCTGCTGCTCGCCAGTGGCCGATTAGCCGACACTAGCGTTAGGCGCGACGACGCCGACGCCAGGGCCCGGGTGCAGCTCGATCAGCTCGGTCGCCAACTCGCGGGCTCGGCGCCCCCTGCCGATTGGCGCGTGTGGGTGGAGAATATGCGCGAATCCGAGCGGCTCATACACGGCGGCACCGCCGGTGTCGCCGACGAGAGCTTCTACGCCGCGCTGCGCGCGTACACAACGCGCGTGAACGCGCCGGCGCCCGCCCGCGCCGCGATCGATTTTTTGCATGGCCTCGCCTCATGGGACTATACCGAGGCGTCCCGCGCCGGGCAGACTCTGATCGACGCGCGCATTCGCGACTTTGTGGATTGGCTGCCTATTTCGCTCGTGCGTAACGGCGTCGTCGTCGCGCGCATTCAACTCGGTGACTTCGACGGTGCACGCGGCGCGTTCAAGGCCTACTCACGCAACGTGGACGAAGACCCATTCACCGCGCGCGTCCTTGCGGCATATCTGCTGGATCAAGAACGACGACGGGGAGAGTAGTGGCGAGTGGCGAGCGATTCCGATTCACTCGTCACTCGACATTCGGCACTACCTCATTGCGGCTTGCCGGCTTGAGTAACCTTTGAAAAATCTCCAGCCATGACGACTGCCATCTTCGCCGGATCGAACGTGCGGCGCAGAGCAGCGTTGACCTGGTCCGCAGTCAGCGCACCAATCTTCTGTTCGATATTGCCATCGAACGTCATTGTGCGACCGAGATAAAGTCCATTCGCGAGCTGACCAGCGAGCGTTAGATCGTTCGCGCGGGCCATTGATCGCCGCTGCAGATACGTCGTCTTGCCCTTCTCGACCTCTTCGGCGGAGAAGCCATCCTTGACGATCTTGCTCATCTCGTCGAAGAACGCGCTGTTGACCTTTTCTGCGTTCGCGGGATTCGAGATCGCCAGCGCGACCCATTGGCCCGCACGATCCAATGCGCTCACGTTGAGCGCAGACTGCACGGCATAGCTCAGGCCCTCTTTCTGGCGGATGCGCGCGGGCAGGCGGCTGTCGAGTGGACTCTCACCAAGCATATAATTGATGAGAAGGAGCGCCGGGTAATCCGGGTCGGTGTCTGTCATCTGGAACGTTTCGCCGGCGACGAACAGCGCATTCGCCTTATCCGGCGTTTCGACCGTGCGCTTGTTCATGGTCGTCGGCGCGAGTGAGACCGCGATCGGCTTGAACGCTGTCACGCTCTTCCAGCCGGCGAATGCATCTGCGGCAACGCGTGCGATCTCCGCGTCATCAAAGTCGCCAA
>DATBBP010000279.1:0-7000 GCA_036270935.1 Gemmatimonadaceae bacterium | reverse complement strand
CTAGGCCGTGGGGTTTCTTGTTTTCAGGCTCTTCACCTGATTGCGGGAATCGGCAAGCGGGGAGACGAGCTGTGAGAGTTTCAGTGAGCCGCGAGATCTGAGCGATGAGTCCAGGCCGTTTCCAATCGCCGTGTTAGGCATCGCACCCACGAAAGGGCCCGAGCAGCTGATGCTTCAATGCTAGTCCGCTCGCATCGCGATGATGGGATCGACCTGGGTGGCGCGTCGAGCGGGAACGAACGCCGCGCCGAGCGCGACCACGGCAAGAAACATCGGAACGATGGCAAATGTCTCGACGTCGCGGGAATGAATACCGTACAGCAACGTGTCGAGAATGCCTACGGCACCAGCGGCGACCACGATACCGATCGCGGTGCCGACGATGACGAGCCGTCCACTCTGCCGGATCACGAGCGTCAGCACGTCACGACGAGTCGCACCGAGCGCCATGCGGACGCCGATCTCGCGCGTCCGCTCGGCAACGGCATACGAGATCACGCCATACAAGCCGATGCACGCCAGTACCAATGAGAGCGCGCCAAAAATCGAGACGACGTTGCCCTGCAGCCGTTGCCGCCACAGCGATCGCGTCACGACCTCGTCGAACGTCTGAACGTCATACAACGCCAGCTGCGGATCGAGTGCGCGAACCGCGTTGCGAAGCTCCCCGATGAGTGAATGTGGATCACGTCTCGTCGTGCGCATCACGATCGTTTGCTGGCGTACCGGATACACGGCGTACGGATAGTACACCGCGGGTCCCATTGGCTGCGGCAAGCGATAGTGGCGGAAGTCGCGTACGATGCCGACGACCGTGGCGAACGGCTGTTGGTCGCCACCCATCCGCACGCGCTTGCCGATGGGATCTCGTCCCGCAAACCCCTTTTGCACCATCTGTTCGTTGACGAGGACGACCGGATTCAATGAATCCCGATCCGCGTCCGTGAACCAACGTCCTCGCACCAGCGCCACGCCGATCGCCTTGAAGTAATCGGGCGTCACGTACTGGTAATGCGCGATGAGCTCCTCGCCCGCGCGCGGCCGTGGTGCGCCCTCCACGGTTGCTTCCGATTGAACGTTCCACCCGCTGAAGGGCGTGCCCTGCGCTGCCGCGGCGAAGCTGACGCCGGGGAGTTGGCGCAATCGCGCAAAGAGCTCGTCGTAGAACGCCTTGACCTGAACGGGCTTGGAATACTGCGCGCTCGGGAGCGTGAGTCGCGCGGATAGAATGCCGTACTCGTCGAAACCCAGCGACGTTCCCGCGAGATTTCGATAGCTGCGCACCAGCAGCGTCGCGCCGACGAGCAGCACGACCGAGACGGCGATCTCGGCGACGACGAGGGCGCCGCGCAAGCGCGACCGTCGAAGCGAACCACCCTCGCCGCGCGAGCCCTCCCGCAGCGACACATTGAGATCGGGACGCGCGCCGCGCAGCGCGGGCAGGGTGCCGAACATCATGCCGGTGAGAATCGTTAGGCCGGCAACGATCAGCAGCGTCGGCAAATCGACGGATAGGGTGATATAAAAAGGTGGCGCTTGACCGGGAAAGCCAAAGCGTAAGAGGCGAACGCCCCACGCGGCCACGGCAACGCCGACCAGGCCGCCGAGGCACGAGATGAGGAGACTCTCGGTGATGAGCTGTAGCGTTAGGCGACTCCGCGAAGCGCCGAGCGCGCTCCGTACGGCGATCTCACGGCCTCGCAGCGCCCCGCGCGCCAGCATGAGATTGGCGAGATTCGCGCACACCAAAAGCAGCACCAGCACCACCGCACCGACGAACACCTCGAGCGGCTGACGCAAATCCCCGACGAGATCGTCGCGAAGCGATGTGAGCTCGGCGCGCCAACCGAGATTCTCACTCGGGAACGCGCGCACCAACGCCGCGTCGATCGCGTGCAGGTCGGCGCGCGCCTGATCGATCGTGACGCCGGGCTTCAATCGACCGATCGCGCCGGCATACTGACGATTGGCGTGTTCCTCCTCTGACGGTGTTACGGTGAACGGGAGCCAGATGTCGCCGGCATCGGGAAAGTTGAAGAAAGGCGGCATCACGCCCACCACGGTGTGCAGCCGAGCATCGATCGTTATACGTTTGCCAACGATCGCGCTGTCGCCTCCGAAGCGCTGCAGCCACAGGCGATGGCTCAAGATCGCAACGAGCGGCCCGCCTTCCCTTTCCTCTTCCGGCAGGAAATTCCGGCCGAGCATCGGTCGAACACCGAGCGTCGGAAAGAGGTTGGCGGAGACGAGAGCGCCATACGCGCGTTCCGCCTCGTTGGCGTCGTCGGACAAGGTCTTCGTCGTCCAGGTCCAGATCCCGAGCGAGGCGAACGTGCGCGTGCCGTCGCGCCAGGACACGTAGTCCGGCCACGAGATGTTCACGCCGTGGTAGTCGCGCTGCGTGTTCTCACTATAGACGGCAACGAGCTGCTCGGCGGCGGGATACGGGAGCGGCCGAATGAGAATCGAGTAGGTCGCCGAGAGAATGGCCGCGGTGACGCCAATACCTAACGCCGCACAGAGAACTGCCGTGATGGCGAAGGTGGGCGTGCGCCAGAGGGAACGGAGGCCGACGCGCGCGTCGCGCACGACGTCGAGCCACCACTCGGCATGGCGTCCCCGCCGCATTATTCGTTGATCGATCGCCACCGTCTCGTCGCGCACCGTTCGCGGATCGCCGAACTCCGCCTCGGCCCGTCGGCGAGCCTCTTCCGGAGAGAGCCCCGTCGCGGTGAGATCCGCGATGCGCGCCTCGAGATGAAACTGGATCTCCTCATCGACGTCCCGGCGCGGGTCGCGGCGCCAGAACTCGAAGTACCGAAGCCGGCGGTCGCTCATGCGGGCTGCTCGTCTGTCTTTAGTACCTTATAAACGGCATCGACGAATTGCGTCCAGGCGCTCGCCTCCTCACGAAGCTGGCGTCGCCCTTTCGTGGTGAGCTTGTATACCTTCGTGCGCCGATTCGTACCGGAGAGCTGCCAGCTCGACTCCACCCAGTCCCGCTCCTCGAGACGGTGCAGGGCCGGGTAGAGGGACCCCTCGCCAACGCGCAGCACTTCACCGGTGAGCTGCTCGATCCAACGGGCGACGGCGTAGCCGTGCGCGGGTCCCCAGGAGAGCGTTTTGAGCACGAGGAGATCGAGCGTGCCTTGCAGTCGGTCGGTGGGGCGTGTCATGTACCCATCAGTCGTCGAGGTATCGGCAATCTATGCCGCATACATCGACCGTCAATGGGTCGTCGCGGGCTGATCGCTGAGGTCGTTCTCTCAGCTCTCGGAGCTCCTGGCTCGCCTCTCGCCTCTGGGCTCGCTGTCGTGGGCGAGATGCGTGCACGCGAGCACGAAAGGGCCCGAGCTGGTGGCTCGCTGATCGCTCAACGTCACCGCTCGCCGTTCGACGCGTCTCCCGAAATTCCACTACCGTCCAACACCGTCCTCGCCGCGCGCGCGAGATCGGTCTCGGTGAAGGGCTTCTGCAAAAACGCCGCGCCAGCGTCCAGGAAGCCGCGACGAATCATGTCGTCGTTCGTGTAGCCCGACATATACAAGACGCGAAGATCCGATCGTTTGGCGCTGAGCGCCGTCCACACATCGCGGCCACTCAGCTCCGGCATCATCATGTCCGTCACCAGAAGCTGGATCGGTTGCCGGTAATGCTCGGCGACACGCAGCGCATCCTTGCCGTCGCGTGCCTCGAGCACCGTGTATCCATAGCGTTCGAGGATCCGCCTCGCGAGACTGCGCACCGCCGGCTCATCTTCCACCAGTAGCACGGTCTCGAAGCCGGACTCGGGAACCACCGCTGGGTGCTCGGCGGTTGTCGCGCCGATCTCGTCCGCCACGAGGCGCGGGAGATAGATCTTGAACGTCGTGCCACGCAGTGGCTCGCTATACACCCAGATATATCCGCTCGATTGCTTCACGATGCCGTAGACGGTCGAGAGCCCGAGTCCCGTGCCTTTGCCGACCGGCTTCGTCGTGAAGAACGGCTCGAAGACGCGAGATCGCGTTTCCTCGTCCATGCCGACGCCGGTGTCGCTCACCGCCAGCAACACGTACGGCCCCGGCGCAATCACCGTGTGGCGGCCGTGATAGGCTTCGTCCAGCTCGACGTTCGCTGTCTCGATCGTGAGCGTGCCGCCGGTCGGCATGGCGTCGCGCGCATTCAGAGACAGGTTAATGAGTACTTGCTCAATCTGGCCGGGATCGGCTTTGACGCGACCCAGCGAAGCGCCCGATCGTGTCACGATCTGAACGTTGTCGCCGATCAACCGGCGAAGCATTGGTTCGAGCTCGCGCGACACGCGGTTCAGATCGAGCACGCGCGGCTGCAGGATTTGCTTTCGACTGAACGCGAGGAGCTGCTGCGTCAGCGAGGCGGCGCGGCCCGCGGCACGCTGAATTTCGACGACGTCGCTCTTGATCGCGCTGCCCTCGTCGAGTTCATCGGCAACAAGGCCACTATAGGCCTTGATCAGGGTGAGCAGGTTGTTGAAGTCGTGCGCAATACCGCCGGCAAGCTGGCCAACGGCTTCCATCTTTTGTGCTTGTCGCAGTTGCTCTTCCAGTTCTCGATGCTCGCTCTCCGCCTCGAGGCGGTCGGTGACGTCCTGCGCGCTGCCGATGAGACGGGCGATTCGGCCGCTGGCGTCTCGTTGTCCACGGCCTCGCGCCTGGATCACGCGTTCGCTGCCATCTGGCCTCATGATGCGACACTCGACCGGCGGCGCGTCGCCTTGCTCTTTCAGTCGTCGAAACGCGAGACGCACCGCTTCGCGGTCATCGGGATGCACGCGCGCACTGAGTGAATCGGTCGTGACCGTCTCACTTTGCGGTGCGAGACCGATGATGCGAAAGAGCTCGTCGGACAACGTTAGCACGTCCGAGCCGACATCGATCGCCCAACTGCCAACATGCGCGAGCTCTTCCGCCGCCGCGAGGAGCGCGCGACTCTCGGCGAGCGTTTCCTCGGCATGGCGTCGGGCGGTGATGTCACGATTGACGCCGATCCAGGCGTTAGGCGTGCCACTCTCATCGCGCTGCGCGACGACGACGACGTCCGCGACGCCATCGCTGCCGTCCTTGCGGCGAAAGGGCAATTCTCCAGACCAGCGTCCTTGACGACGCAGCGCGGCTTGGATCTGTTCCTCGAGTCTCCCTTCGAGATCGGGATGGTGCAGTGTCACGACATGGCGTCCAAGCAGCTCGCTCTTGCAATAGCCAAAGAGACGCTCGGCGCCTGGATTCATGTCGGTGATGCGTCCGTCGAGATCCATCACCAATACACCGTCGCCGATTGTCGCGAAGACGAGCGAGTGCCGACTCAGTGCTTCCTCGGCCGGTGCACGTTCGGTCACCTCTGAGCTCCCTGGTCGAGAGTCGGCGAGGTCGCGTTTGGATCCATTCTGGATGGTCTGGTGTGCGGGTGGGTCATTAAAGCAGCGGAAAAGACGAAGGCTATGCGGATGCTCCGGAAACAAGCCCGATGCTAACGATCAGGCCCCACAGAAGAAAGGTTATGCGGATGCACCGGAGAAAGCCGGATGTTCCGGATCGCTCTCGGCGCGTGCACAACTCCCCACGTGCACGGACCGGACGCCGCCACGCTGCGTAGACTATTGCCGATGACCGATGGCTCCAACGGCTACGAGCAGATCGCGAACCTATACGTTGCCAGACGCGGCACTCGGCCAATGTCCGGCGACGCGATCGGCGCGAGCACGGTCCGGGCGTGGGCACAGACTTTTCCTCCCGGCGCGACGGTGCTCGACCTCGGCTCCGGACCAGGTGAGCCGAGCACGCGGATCCTGCGGGAGGCCGGCCTCGCGACGTACGCGATCGATGCGTCACCGACGATGGTCGCTGCCTTCCGCGAGCGATTTCCGGACGTGCCGATTGAGCAAATTACGGTCGAAGCGTCTGACTTCTTCGGCCGCACCTTCGATGGCGTGCTTGCGTGGGGACTGTTGTTCTTGCTCGAGCCGGCAGCTCAAGCGCTTGTCATCGAGAAAGTGGCGCGCGCGCTCGAGCCTGGAGGTCGTTTCCTCTTCACGGCACATACGCAGGCGCTAGAATGGCTGGACGCCATGACGGGCCGTCGGTCGCAGTCGCTCGGCGCGCAGAGATATGAGCGACTGCTGAACGATGCGGGGTTGACGTGGGTCGGCGAGGCGCAGGATGAGGGCGAGAACCACTACTACTTCGTCGAGAAGCCGTCGGCGCGGGGTGCGAGAAGCGGGGAGCGGGGTCGATAGGCGACTCAGCTCGAGATCACCTAACGAGACAAAGGGCGCCGCAATGTCGAAAGCTTTTCTTCTACTCCTTCTCGTCGTAACGGCTCTTCCGCTTTCGGCGCAGGAGCGCGCGCCGACGACGGTTATACTCGTCAGGCATGCGGAGAAGGCGGCGGCGCCGGCGGACGATCCACCGCTCACGGAAGCGGGCCAGGCGCGTGCGCGCGCGTTGATGGCGATCACGCGCGATGCTGGGGTGACGGCGATCATCACGACGCAGTTCGTGCGCACGCGTGAGACGGCGCGGCCGAGTGCCGTGGCACTCAAGATCGCTCCGGAGATCATCCGGGCGACGGCCGGAGCGCAGCATGTGCAGGATGTCGCACGCGCGGCGCTCGCGCACACGGGTGGCGTGGTGCTCGTCGTCGGACACAGCAACACCGTGCCGGCGATTATTGCCGCGTTAGGCGCACCGCCGCCGCCGCCGATCTGCGACAACTCGTATGACGATCTGTATGTCGTCACGATTCCGGCGAGCGGCGCGGCGCGAGTGATTCATGCGCGGTACGGCGAGCCGTCGCCGGCGACAGAAGGCTGCGCGTCGATGATGCGGTAGAGCAAGGTTGCTCAGGGTTCGGTGCGCGGCGAGAGCAGGAGCAGGGTCGCTCCGGGGCACTATGTCGATACTGCCATTGCTTGGTACAACGTTAGGCATTTCGATCAAATGGCAGTATCGCCATAGCTACCCCTCCGGACCCTGCTCCCGCT
>DATBBP010000278.1:0-8316 GCA_036270935.1 Gemmatimonadaceae bacterium | reverse complement strand
AACCGAGGAGCAGAGTTGGCGTTGGATCGCGCCCAAGGTGGCTTGGGTTGGCGCGCGCACGGACACGTCCGCGGTGATCGCAACCGACCACGACGAGGGCGCAGTCTTTCTTTACACTGGTCGCCTCACAGTCCCGGTCACGACGTTCACTGCGGCCGAGTTTATCGAGCCACGGCCCGCAGCGATCGATTCGACGGCGTTGCGATCGTTGGCTCTGCGCTTCAAGGCGGACTACATCGTCCTCTCGTCTATCCGTCTCCGACCGGCGGCGGCGGCGATCAGCCGAGCTGCCGTCCCGCTCGACGACGGCGTGCACCAGATCGTTCCGTGGGCATTCGACGCGCGTCAACCCGCTAGTCGCCGCGCATCGCGATGAGCGGATCCACGCGTGCCACGCCGGCGCCGATCGCAGTTTCCGTGGCGTAGGCGATATCCTGCCGCAGATCGCTCATGAATGCACTCCTGCGATGCGCCGCGTCGGCGCTCATGACGCGCGCACGCAGCAGTACGCCGGTCGCTCAACTCTCGGCCGCGCCCTACAGGTCAGCCGCCGTCGCGCTGTGAATCGTCGTCAGTTCCACAACCTTCAGCGTCCGCACCATCGTCGGCAGCCGCAGCTGCGTCACCTCGCCGACCGCCTTCCCCAGCAACGCGCGCCCGATCGGCGACGCCATCGTGACGTGGCCTTCCTCGAACTCCAGCGCGTCACCGAACACGAGATAGTACGTCTCGCGCGACTTCGTTCCCTGATCCTCGACGACGACTTTGGAGCCGAGCCCAACCCGGTCCGTGGGAATCTGCGACTGATCGATCTGTGAGAGCTTGCTCAACCGCTGGCGAAGCTGCCCCAAGCGTGCCTGCACGAACTGCTGCCGCTCGAGGGCCGCCTTGTACTCTGAATTCTCGCGCAAATCCCCATGCTCGACGGCGCGCCGAATCTCGCCCGGCAGCGTGACGTTGAGCTCGTACTGCAGCTTCTCGACTTCCTCGCCGAGCTTTTGCTTGAGTGCCTCGATCATGTGTGTGTGTCGGGTCCAGTACAACAAAATGGAGCGCCCGACCGTGCAGGCCGGGCGCCTCACCGCAACGTACGCCTCGACAGACACTTCCGCAAATGGCGGACCCGTTGAGGATCTCCACGCACACCCCACCCCGTCGACGCTAGCTTCGTCGAATGATCGAGATTCAGCGCTTTGGCGATGTGGAGCGCATTCGCCTTGCGAGTTGGGGCAGTCGCATCGCCGGCATGGACGTGAGCGCCTACCTCGTCCATGGCGTTCTCGTCGACAGCGGATTTCCGCATGCGCATTACGAGTTGAGCCGCTTTTTGGAGGAACGGCCCATCGTCGGCGCTATGCTCACGCACTATCACGAGGACCACGCAGGAAACGCCCAGCTGCTTGCAGCTCGCGGTATTCCCCTGGCGATTCACACGCTTACTCGCCAGCGTCTCGGGGAAGCGGCGAAGATTCGGCTCTATCGTCGGGTCGTGTGGGGAACCCCTCCTCGTCTGACGTCGGCGTTGCGGGACTTTGCTTCCGAGGCTCCGCTCGAGTTCGTCCACACGCCTGGTCATAGCACGGATCATCAAATCGTGTGGGATCCGGGACGTGCCACCGTTTTCTCGGGCGATCTCTGGCTCGGCGTGCGCGCTACGGTGATGCACGAGAGCGAGGACCCGTATCGCATCGTCGAGAGCCTGCGCGCGGTGCTCGCGCTCACCCCAGAGCGCATGTTCGACGCACACCGCGGCCCAGTGCGCGATCCCATTGCCGCGATCAGGGCAAAGATCGGATACCTAGAGGACACCATCGCTGGCATCGCCGCAAAGCAGGCCGCGGGTTGGAGCGACCGCGTGATCCTCCAACGCCTCCTTGGCGGTGACGTACCCGTCGCGATCGCCTCGGGCGGAGAGTACTCGCGATTGAATTTCGTCCGCGCCGTTCGGCGCGAAGCGTAGCCCGGATGTGACGCTACCTATGCATCGGCAGTACGGCTTCCGCTTCCGTTGCGTCAGCCGGCTCGTGGCCAGCCCGACGATACTCTTTCGTTAGGCGATCGAGCATCTCCTCGCGACGATCGAACAGCCGCTTGAGCGGACGCGCGGCGTGACGGGCGTGCGCGTACGCGGTGAGCAGGGGCAGCGCGACCGTCGAATCAAGATAGCAGACGACCGCGTCCGGCAGGCGATCGGGATCGATCTTCCCCCAGCTCACTGCCTCGGCCGGCGTCGCGCCGGACAGGCCACCTGTATCAGGCCGCGCATCGGTGATCTGCAAGAAGTAGTCGTGCCCCTTCTCGTCGATTCCGAGCACTTCCTGAATCTGCGGCTCGGTCTGAAGTATGAAATTCTTCGGACTACCGCCGCCGCAGATCAGCACGGCCGAGCGTCCACCACGTCGTTTCTTCCCGCCACGCTTCGCATCGAGCACGATCGACGCCGTCTCGTTGACGTCCAGATTCGGATCGATGACGCACCGGTTTCCGTCGAGCGCGAGGGCAGCGACGTTCATCCCGATCGACGAATCGCCGGGTGACGACGTGTAGATGGGCACACCCGCCGTGTACGCCGCGGAAAGCAACGACTTCTGCCCGATGCCTAACGCTTTCTCGCGCTCGCGAACGTATTTGCCGCACAAGTGGTGAAATTCGGCGCTCGACATCGAGCGCTGAAACTCCTTGCCTTGAATGATCGTGCGGAAAAACGCATCCGTCGAAAGCAGAACGTCGTAGTCGAAGAAGATGTCGTAAATCCGAACGACGCCTTCCTCGCGCAGCACGACGTCGGACTCCTGCGCGTTTCCGCGGTGCATCGCGAGGCCGAGGCCGAAGTGCGTGTCGTGATACAGATTCGCACCCGTCGACACAATCCAATCAACGAATCCACTTTCAATGAGCGGAATGATTGTCGCGATCCCCAGCCCGGCGGGAGTCAAGGCGCCCGTGAGCGACATACCTACAGTGACGTCCGAGTCGAGCATTTTTTGCGTGAACAGCTGGCACGCCTCGCGCAACCGAGCCGCGTTGTAGGCGAGAAACGTCCCGTCGATCAGTTCGGCGACCCGCTCGCTGCCATCGATACGCCGTGGATCGATCCGATCGCCGCGCAGGAAGCGGCTGGTCTCGTGCGCGGTATGACGCTCGCCAGACCGTTCGCGCTCCTCTGCTGCCTGCTTTTGCGTCGCCTTTGGCCCGGCGGCGGAAGCGCGCGCACGTTTGGCCGCTCCTGGGCGCGACGACTTGAATCCACCGCGATCGCGCCCATTCCCTCGCGAGTTGTCGTCCCTCTTCTTCCTCGCCATTGTTCGCTCGTAATTGAAACTTGCTAAATGTCGCGGCCTGCGTTGCGCGCCGCCTTCGTCGCCACTTCCCGCGGAAGGATCGATCGCTGCTGTGATTCGTAGGCTTCGACAATCGCCGAGCACGCTTCTTGGGGGTCGTCGGTGAGCAGAATCAGATTCAGGTCACCCGGTGAGATCTTGCGCTCGCCGAGCACGCGGGACTGCAGCCAGCGAATCAACCCGGCCCAATAATGACGGCCGAACATGATCACCGGGAATTGATAGATCTTTCCGGTCTGAATCAGCGTCAATGCTTCGAATGCCTCGTCGAGCGTGCCGAAGCCTCCCGGAAAGATGATGAACGCGTTTGAGTACTTGATAAACATCGTCTTCCGCACGAAGAAATAGCGGAAGTTGATCAGCGTATCGACATACGGATTCGCGCCCTGCTCGAATGGCAGCTCGATGTTGCAACCGATGGAGCGGCCACCGGCGGTGCGCGCGCCCTTGTTCGCCGCTTCCATGATCCCCGGTCCGGCGCCGGTGATGATCGCGAACCCCTGCTCGGCGAGGAGACGCGCCGTCTCCTCCGCCGCTTGATACTGCGGATCGTCAGGGTGCGTACGCGCGGACCCGAAGATCGTGACTCCTTTCGTCACCGTCGCGAGGTTGTCGAATCCCTCGATGAACTCGCCCATGATGCGCAGGACACGCCACGGATCGGTCCGGGTGAAATCCGCGGCTTCGCTCGGCGCCTGGAGCAGCTTCTCGTCTTCGGTGATTGGACCGATGAAGCTGCGAATCGAATCGTCGATGATGCGGGTGGCGCCGGATGCGCGCGCCGCGGTTCGCTCGGATGGTGGTGTGCGTCCGGCTGCTCGGTGGCCCGCCTCCGTCCGCTCGCGGAGATACTCTTGCGCCTCGAGCGCCGCTTCGGCGAGGAGTTGTGGATCGGATCGCTTGCCGGTCGCGGTACGTGGTGACCGCCGCCCAGTCCGCGGCTTGCGCCGTCGATCTTCGCCAGCGTCCCGTCCGTTATTCTTATTTCTCGAAGGCATTCAAAAGTGTTGATGTGACATGGCGAACGCAGCCAAGGTCCGCGCTGTCGGTGACGATGCCCGGACAAGTCTATCGGGCTCGGGGGGGAGTTCGCTAGCAAGTTGAGGGCGATGAGCGGCGTGCCGGTTCACGCTTTGCGTAGAGCTGGCTCGTGCGCTCCTCGAGTAATGTGACTTCTCACGCGAAATGACGTGCCAGTAATCATCATCATCGCCGACGGCGTTCGCCCGGACACACTCGCTGCCTCGCTCGGCAGCGCAGCGGATCAAGCGCCAACGGCGCCGGCGATCGCTCGTCTTCGCGATGACGGTGGGTTCTTCACCATCACGTCATGCTTTCCGTCGGTCACCGGGCCGGCGTATGCGCCATTTCTCATGGGTCGTTATCCGGGGGCCGTCGGCCTTCCCGGGTTGCGGTGGTTCGATCGCAGCCGCGCAACATGCTCGTTTCCGACCTTCTCGCGCAGCTACGTCGGCCACCAGATGCGCCGTGTCGACGCCGACATCGATCCCGAAGCGCCCACGGTCTTCGAGCTTTCCGAGCACAGCGTCGGCGCATTGAGTGTGATCAGCCGAGGGCTCGCGCCGAGTGGACGCGTCGCCACGTTCGGTGTTCAGAGCCTTCGTGCGTTGCGTTCCGCGGCGCGCGTTGCGCGAACACATTTCAGCGGCAACGTACGCGGCTGGCTCGACTTCGATCGCGACATCGTCGAGGAAGTCGTTAGGCGCGTGCGCGAGGAGCGTCCGGATTTCGTCTTCGCCGCGCTCACGGGAATCGACAAGACATCGCACGCGGAGGGGCACGACGCGCCGATCGTCGGCGACGCGATCGGCATCGTCGACGAGCTCGTTGCACGCATCCGCGACGACGCCGAGCGGCTCGGCTACTGGGACGACACGCACGTGTGGATCACGAGCGATCATGGCCATTCACCCGTTCGCTCGCACGATGATCTCGAGCGTGGCATCGCGGCGCTGGGACTTCGCGTGATGGCGCATCCCTGGATTTTCACTCTTGCGCCGCAAGCGGCGGTGATGGTGAGCGGCAACGCGATGGCGCACGTGTACGTGGAGCTCGAGCAACGGCATCGTCCGTTCTGGGGCGCGCTGCGATCGCGCTGGGAGCCGCTCGCGCAAACTCTGCTTGAGCGTCCCTCCGTCGATCTGCTCCTGTTGCCTAACGACGGACATGGCTGTGAGGTTCGCTCGCGTGCACGCGGATCGGCGATGGTCGGCATCGACGGCACGCGCTTCAGCTACCGGCGGCTCTCGGGCGATCCATTAGGCATCGGCGCCGATCTGCGCCGCCTCGACACACGCGCCGCGTATGAGGCCACGATCGACACCGACTACCCTGACGGCGTCGTGCAGGTCGCGACGATCGCGCGCGCGCCACGCGCGGGTGACATCATTCTCTCCGCATCGCGAGACTGGGATTTCCGGGCGCGCTACGAGCCGATTCCTCACGTGAGCTCGCACGGAGCGCTTCATCGCGAGCACATGCTCGTGCCACTCGTGGTGAATCGGCCGCCGGCACACGCCCCGCGACGGACTGTCGACGTGATGCCTAGCGCGCTCGCTGCGCTCGGCATCGACGTACCGGCGGGACTCGATGGTACGTCGTTCCTCGAGCCAGCGCACAAGACTGCCGCCGCCTGAGTCGCTCAGCGAATTAGCTTTCGCGCGTGGAAGCCGCAACGCGCACCCCTCGGAAACCCTGGTCACGCCTCGCGCTCGCGCTGGCAGTCCGCGCTCTTCGTGACCCGCCCCTCGCCGCGGCTTTGCTGCGTGTGGCTTGGCGCTTCCGCCGTCGCCAGTGGTTTCGTCGCGCCCCTTTTCTTCCCATTCCAGATCGCGATTACCTGCGCTGGCGCATGCTCACCGCATACGGTGATCCGGACATCGTTCCTCCCGCGGACGACGTTGCCCGCTACGCTCGTTGGGCGGTGCGCAAGTGAGAGTCGAATCGACCGTCTCGCTGGAGACGCGAATCAAAGCCCAGGCGTTCGGCCTCGGCTTTGATCTCGTCGGCATTTGCGCGCTCGGACCCGCTGACACTGCCGACGCGTTCGACGATTGGCTCGCCCGCGGTTTTGCCGGCTCGATGGCATACCTCCCGCGCGGTCGCGAGAAGCGGTGCGACTCGCGATTGCCGGTCCCGGGAACAGTCTCGGCGATTGTCGTCGGCATGGACTACGGCGGCCGCGAGCCGTCGGGACCGGTCGCTCGTTATGCGCGCGGCGACGACTATCACGACGTCATAGTCCAGCGACTCACGGTACTCCATGCGTGGCTCGGCGCCGAGGTCGGTGAGCACGTGCTCGGCAAACCCTATGTCGATACTGGCCCCCTCCTCGAGCGCGACCTCGCGCGCCGCGCGGGCCTCGGCTGGTTCGGCAAGAACACGAACCTCATCAATCCAGCGTTGGGCTCTTTTTTCTTTCTCGGAGTGCTGCTCGTGGGGATCGATCTCACACCAGACGCCCCGTTTGCCGCCGATCGGTGCGGCACTTGTACACGCTGTCTCGAGGCCTGTCCCACCGACGCCATCGTGGCTCCGCGCACGCTCGACGCAACGCGTTGCATTTCGTACCTGACGATCGAGCTGAAGGGTGACATCCCGGTCGATCTGCGCTCGCGAATCGGCGATTTGATCTACGGGTGCGACATCTGCCAGGACGTTTGCCCGTGGAACGAGCGATTCGCGCGCCCGCTCCCTGAGGACTCCCCGTATTCGGCGCGCCCCGCGTTAGGCACCAAGGACTCGCGCATGCTCGCGCGCGAGCTCCTGGCCATGCGCGACTCAGAATTTCGTGAGGCCTTCGCCTACTCGCCGATGAAGCGCGCCAAGCTTCGCGGCCTCAAGAGAAACGCCGCGGTGGTGCTCGGAAACGTCGGCACAGCCGACGACGCCGTGACTCTCGAGAAAGCCGCTTTCGATCCCGAGCCGCTGGTGCGCGAACACGCTGGCTGGGCGCTCGCACAGCTTCGCCATCGCCTCTCTAGTCGCGCGGGACTGGACGAAGCGTAGTAGTCCTTCGCAGACTTCGTCTCATGTCCCTTGCCCGCACTGTTCTCCTCCGCGCCTCACGCAGCACCTGGCTCGCCGAGCAATTCCGCCGGCGATCGTTCGCCCGCCGTGCTGTCCGCCGGTTCATGCCTGGTGAGGATGTCGGCTCTGCCCTCGACGCTGCCGCCTCATTCTCTTCGGCGGGACTGGGATCGGTCGTAACCGCGCTTGGCGAACGTGTCAGCACGCGCGCCGAAGCCGAGGAGGTACGCCGACACTACATTCTGGTCCTCGACGACATCGCCAAGCGCCGGCTCCCGGCGCACGTCTCGGTGAAGCTCACGCACCTCGGCCTCGACGTCGATCCCGCACTCTGCGCCGAATCGGTGCGCGCGCTCGTCGTCCGCGCCGAGACGAATGGCAACATGCTGTGGATCGACATGGAGGAGTCGCACTACGTCGATGCCACGCTCGAGCTCTATCGTCGCGTGCGCGCCGAACATCCGAGAGTCGGCGTCTGCCTCCAAGCGTACTTGCGCCGAACGCCTAACGACCTCGCATCGCTGCTCGCGATCGGCGGTTCCGTCCGACTCGTGAAGGGCGCTTACCGCGAGCCCGCGGAGCTCGCGTTCCCAAAGAAGTCCGACACGGACGCCGCGTATTTCACGCTCGCGACGCGCATGCTGGAGTCGGCCGCTCCCGACCGCGTGCAGGTGTTCGGAACGCACGATCTCGCGCTCGTCGAGCGCATTCGCGTGTTCGCGCAGTCGAAGAGCGTACGGCGCGGTGCGTGGGAGGTGCACATGCTCTACGGCATCCAGAGCGCTGCGCAGCGAGCGCTCCCGACCAACGGAGTTCCGGTTCGCGTGCTCATCAGCTACGGCTCGCACTGGTTTCCCTGGTACGTTCGCCGCCTGGCCGAGCGCCCGGCCAACGTGTGGTTCGTCTTGCGGAGTCTGATGTCCTG
>DATBBP010000277.1:0-5115 GCA_036270935.1 Gemmatimonadaceae bacterium | reverse complement strand
AAGGTCCTGACGCGGGAGTAGCTTTACTACTTGTCATCCTGAGCGAAGCGAAGGATCTACTTTCCTTGTTTAGAGGAATGCTACCAACAACGTATGCCAGATCCTTCGTCGCTCCGCTCCTCAGGATGACAGGACCAGTTTCAGAGCCGTATGCCGATTCTTGATCGAATTCACTCACCATCCGACGTTCGCGCTCTCAGTCGCGAGGAGCTGAAAACCCTCGCCGACGAGATTCGGGCGCGCCTCATCGATGTTTGCTCCCGCACCGGCGGTCACATTGGCGCCGGCCTTGGCGTCGTCGAGCTCACGGTTGCGCTGCACGCGGCGTTCGACACGCCTCGCGATCAACTCGTCTGGGACGTAGGGCATCAAGGGTATCCGCACAAGCTGCTCACCGGACGCAACGAGCGCCTCGAGACGCTGCGTCTGGAGAATGGTCTTTCGGGTTTTCTCAAGCGCACCGAGAGCGAGTATGACGTGTTCGGCGCCGGCCATGCCGCGACCTCGATTTCGGCTGCTCTCGGCGTCGCCGCTGGCCGCGACTTGTGCCACGACACGTACAAGGTTGTTGCCGTAGTTGGCGATGGGGCACTGACCTGCGGGCTCGCATACGAGGGGCTCAACAACGCCGGCCACTCCGATCGGGACGTCATCGTCGTCCTCAACGACAACGAGATGTCGATCGCGCCTAACGTGGGAGCCATCTCGAAGTATCTCACGTCGGTTCAGCGCAACTCGTTGTATAACCGTGTCCGCTCGGCGATCGGCGATCTTGCCGATACCAGCGGCCCAGGCGGACTGTTCTCGTCCATTGGTCTCGGGACGTGGGTGCGCCGCTGGGAGGAGAGCCTCAAGGCGCTGCTCACACCCGGCGTGCTATTCGAGGAGCTCGGCTTCCGCTACTTCGGCCCCATCGACGGCCACGACATCGACGCAATGATCGAGACGTTCAATGCCGTGCGGGAGCTCGGCGGCCCACGTCTCGTTCACGTCCGCACGCAGAAGGGCAAAGGCTTTCCGGCCGGCGAGAGCTTAGAGAAATGGCACGCCCTGCCGCCCGATCACGACCCATCGACCGGGAAGCTCCGCCACGCCTCGGCGGCGACGACATATCAGAAAGTCTTCGGCAAGGGGCTTGTCGAGCTCGGGAACGAGAACGACAGAGTCGTCGCGATCACCGCGGCAATGCCGAGCGGAACGAGCACCGATCTGTTCGCGAAAGCGCATCCGAAGCGTTTTTTCGATGTCGGCATCGCGGAAGCGCACGCGGTGACTTTCGCAGCTGGTCTTGCGACGCGCCGCGTACGTCCGATTGTTGCGATCTACTCCACGTTTCTCCAACGGGCGTACGACAGCATCATCCACGACGTCGCGATTCAGTCGCTGCCGGTCGTGTTCTGTCTCGACCGCGCTGGCCTGGTCGGGGAGGACGGCGAGACGCACATGGGCCTGTACGATATCGCCTATCTGCTCGCCGTGCCTAACGTCACGGTCACCGCGCCGAAGGATGGCCGCGAGATGCTCGGCTTGCTACGGACAGCCGTCGGTCACGAGCGCGGTCCATTTTCAATTCGCTATCCGCGGGATGCAGCGCCCGACACCGTCCCCGCGATCTCGGAGATCGAGCCCGTGCCTTACGGGACGTGGGAGGTGCTTCGCCACGGATCGGACATCGCGTTGCTCGCGGCAGGGACAATGGTCCGTCCCGCGCTCGAGGCGGCCGACGTTCTTGTCTCCGAAGGCTTGCGCATCACGGTCGTGAACTGTCGCTTCCTGAAGCCGTACGACGAGGTTACGCTGGCGGCGGTGCTCGCCAATCATTCGCGCGTGCTCGTGGTGGAGGAGGGGACGGTGGTGAACGGCTTCGGTGCCTACATCTCGACGGCTATTGCGAGACAAGATCCGACGATCCGCGTCGCCGTGCACGGCGTTCCCGATCGTATCGTCCCGGCGGCGTCGCGTGCTCGCCAGCTCGCGCTCTGTGGACTCGATGCCGCTGGTATCGCGGCTCGGGTGCGCGCGCTGCACGAGCAGGAGAGCGAGGCGGTCGCCGGGTGATCCGCGTCGGCGTCGTTGGGCACCGGGGCTACGCTGGATTGCCTGACGTCCTCCAGACGCTGGAGGAGCTTTCGCCCGGACTCGGGCTCGAGCTCCATTTCGAGCCGGAGATCCATGAGGCGGCGGGTTACGGCCGCGAGCTCGGAGACCCTTCGCAACTCGACGTTCTGCTCACGTTAGGCGGCGACGGGACGCTGCTCCGCGGCGCGCGGCTCGTCGATCCGCATCAGGTTCCGATTCTCGGCGTCAACCTGGGCCGGTTGGGATTCCTCACCTGCTGCCCAGCGGATCAATTGGCGTCAGCGCTCATGCGCTTCGCGCGCAAGGACTACCTCGTCGAATCGCGTATGGCGATTCGCGCGCGTGTGCTCGACGCCTTTGGACGCGAGCGTCACAATTGGGTCGCGCTGAACGACGTGGTGCTGCACAAAGGGGGCTTCGCTCGTGTTGTCGAGCTGCGGGTCTGCGCCGACGGCGAGACGATGGCGACATATGGCGCGGATGGCGTCGTGATCTCGACGCCCACGGGTTCGACCGCATACAGTCTCTCGGCGGGCGGCCCCGTGGTGTTCCCGACACTCGAGGCGCTCCTCGTCACGCCGGTGTCGGCACATGCGCTCGCGATCAGACCCTTGATCCTGCCGCCGGGAACAGAAGTGACCGTGCAAGCGGAGGGTTTTCCCGAGGAATTATTGGTCACGATCGACGGCCAGGTGGGATCCACATTCGCTAGCGGTGAAACACTCAGCATCCGACGCAACGAGTGCGGCATACTCATCGTGCGCTTCCCAGGCGGTAGCTTCTTCAAAACGCTCCGGCAAAAGCTCGGCTGGGGCGGTCTGAAGGAAAGAGATGAGAATTTTGGAGCGTGACAGACATTGTGTGGGTGTAAATCTAGGCCGCTGAAACCACTGACAAGGCGCTGAGACCACTGACGAAGCGGCCACCAATTCGCCCGGAATTCTTGCCGATTCCAGCCTTGCATCTCCGAAGCATGCTGACTGAATTACGGATTCGAAACTTCGCCATCATTGAATCGCTCTCGCTTCCGCTCGAGCGCGGGTTCAACGTTTTGTCCGGCGAGACGGGAGCCGGCAAGTCGATCATTGTCGGTGCGCTGGGATTGCTCCTCGGCGAGCGCGCGAGCGCGGACCTCATTCGCACGGGCGCCGATCGCGCGACGGTCGAGGGAGTGTTCGACGTTGCCGAACGAAAGGAGATCGCGTCGCTGCTCGACGAACATGGCATCGACGCCGACGAGCCACTGGTCGTTCTGAAGCGAGAGATTGCTTCGTCGGGGCGGACCCGTGCATGGGTGAACGGCAGCACGGTGAGCGCCACGCTACTTGCCGACATCGGTCGGCACCTCGTGAACCTGCACGGCCAGCACGAAGCGCAGACGCTGCTGGATCCCGAGTCTCAACGACGGATTCTCGACATCTTCGCCGGTGCAACCGAGGTGGCCGTGCAGACGCTGGCCGCGTACGAGGAGCTTGCGGCAGTGCGGCGCGAGATCGCCGATCTCCGGCGTCGTAAGGCAGAAGCCGAGCGGCGCGCCGACTATTTGCGCCACGTCGCGAAGGAGATCGACGAAGCGAAACTCGTCGAAGGCGAGGACACGCGGCTGGAAGACGAAGCGCGACGTCTCGAGAATGCGGAGGAGTTGCGCGCTCTCGCGTCGGGCATCGCCTCCGCGATCGATGGCGAAGAGGAAGCAGTGCTCACCATCCTCGGCGGCGTCGAGCGGCATCTCTCCTCGATTCAGCGCATCGATCCAACCCTTTCGCGCCTCCAGGAGCTGTACGACGCCGCGTATTACAACCTCGAGGCGCTCGCGCGCGAGCTCGAGGAATACGAGAATTCCATCGACCTCGATCCGGCACGCCTCGACGAAGTGCGTTCGCGCCGAGACCTGCTGTTCCGCCTAACGAAGAAATATGGCGCGACACTCGCCGAGGTGATCGAGACAGGGCGGCGTACGCGCGGGGAGCTCGACCTCGTCGACTCGGCAGGGCTCGACCTGCGGCAACTCGAGACGCGCGAGCGCGAGGCAAAGACGCGGCTGGAGGAGCGTGCGGCGGCTTTGACGGAACTGCGGCGCAAGGCGGCGAAGCGACTCGCGACGAGCGTCGATCAGGTGTTGCCCGACCTCGGGATGCCCGACGGCCATTTTGGTGTTCTGCTGAAGCAGAACGCCGAAATCAGCCAATATGGGGCCGAAGACGTCGAGTTCCACGTCTCGCTCAATGTCGGACACGAAGAGCGTGCGTTGTCGCGCGTTGCATCGGGAGGCGAGCTATCGCGCGTGATGTTGGCTTTGAAGACGATTCTCGCGCGCCTCGACTATGTGCCGACGCTCGTGTTCGACGAGGTCGACGCCGGGATCGGCGGCCGCGTCGGGCTGATGGTCGGGGAGACGATGCGTCGCGTCGCGGCGCATCACCAGGTATTCGCGATTACTCATCTTCCGCAAATCGCCGCACGGGCCCACCATCACATTCTCGTCGCGAAGGGTGCGCGCGGTGGTGTGACCACCGCCGACGTCACCGTGCTCACCGGCGCCGAGCGCGTCTCCGAAGTCGCGCGCATGCTCAGTGGCGACGCCGAGAGTGACGTGAGCCGGGCGCACGCTCGTGAACTGCTCGATAGCGCCACGGTGCCGGAGCTTGCCGGTGCGGGCGCTGGCGCCGACGGAGCGCCTGCGCCTCAACGGCCGCGCCGCGGCAAGCGATAGTAAATGCGAAACTCGATCTGATCGCGGTGGTACTGCGGCGTCAACCCACCGGTCGCCGTGATCGTCTGCAAGTGCTCGTAGAACACCTCCAGCGGCACCACGCTCACGCTGCGTGCGTACCGAGCAACCGTGGAGTATCCGAAGCCGATGCCGATTCGCTGCTCGGTCGACGCTGCAAAAACGGGCGGCTCAGTCACATCGGGCGAGGCGTACCTCGCTGCCGCTTGATGTCGGAACGTGTACGCGGCGTTAATGGTGAAATAGTCCGTCAGGAGAAAGCGAGGCATCGCTTCGGCTTGTATTGCATTGCCCTCGCGCCAGCT
>DATBBP010000276.1:0-11117 GCA_036270935.1 Gemmatimonadaceae bacterium | reverse complement strand
CGATGACGATCTCCGTTGGCGCGAGCAGGGGAGGAATACGAAGGCCCTTGTCGTCGCCGTGCGTCATAACGAGTCCGCCGACGAGACGCGTCGAGACACCCCAACTGGTGTTCCAGGCATATTCCTGGGAGCCTGACTCCGCCTGGAATCTGAGATCGAACACTTTTGCGAAATTTTGACCCAGATTGTGCGATGTTCCCGCCTGCAGCGCCTTGTTGTCCTGCATCATCGCTTCGCACGAGTACGTGCGTAGCGCGCCGGCGAATCGCTCCGAATCCGTCTTCTGTCCGGTGATGACGGGCATCGCCATCCAGCCTTCCATGAAGTCGCGATAGAGGCCGAGGATCTTTCGCGCCTCGTCTTCGGCTTCGTCGTGGGTGGCATGCGCCGTGTGTCCTTCTTGCCAGAGGAACTCGAGCGTGCGCAGGAACAGACGCGTGCGCATCTCCCAGCGCACGACGTTCGCCCACTGGTTGATGAGCAACGGGAGGTCGCGATAGCTGTGCACCCACTTCGCGAACATCGCGTAGATGATCGTCTCCGACGTGGGCCGAACGACGAGCGGCTCCTCGAGCTTCTTGCCGCCACCGTGTGTGACCACTGCTGTTTCTGGCGCGAAGCCTTCGACGTGCTCCGCCTCTCGATGGAGGAAGCTCTCCGGAATAAAGAGCGGGAAGTACGCGTTCTTATGGCCCGTCTCCTTGAACATGTCGTCGAGCGCGCGCTGCATCCGCTCCCAGATACCGTAGCCGTCGGGGCGGATGACCATGCAGCCGCGAACGGGCGAATAGTCAGCGAGCTCGGCGCGGAGTACGACTTCGTTGTACCAAGCGCTGAAGTCTTCGGCGCGCGTTGTGAGTTTCTTATCCTCTGCCATGTGGAGGGATCGAAGATTAGTCGAGATGATTGTGCTTTGTCGAAGTGCCGCCGATACCGCTGAGATGGCGCTTATGCCGCTGACCTGTTCCGTGCTGCGACTAGATCCTCTGGGCGCCGGGACGATCATTGTAAGGTGCGATAACGATGTCCTGCGCCCGTTGGTGTCGATCTTTCGTCACCGGTCTCGGCGTCGTGTCAGTGGTTTCAGCGGCCAGCCACGGATCCCAGTCCGTCGCACGATTCTCGGCGTTTCCTGAAGATCCCAGAATTGGCATGTATGTAGAGCTATCTCGTATCGTTTGAGTCGCGAATGAGGCCAACGAGATTCGCCAGTGTTTTTGGCATCTTCGCAAATCGATCGGCGAGACTGGCTCCCGCGCCTTCGACAGGCTGCAACTCGTCCAGTTCGATCGATCCATCCTGGCCCACGGTGACGAAATAGGTCGCGCCCGCCGAGAACGCGGCCTTGCGCTGCTTGCTCAGCGACTGCGTTCGGAGGGCATACTCGACCGACGCCCCCACTCGCCGTAAAGCGGTCGCCACGCGCATCACATCACGCAGGTCGCCGTTCTCGGCGGCCGCGACCCAGAAATCCGGCTCGCCGATCGGCGCGTCACTCAAACCCCGCGCGCGGAGCAGCTCGCCAAGGACGACGTCGCCCATCCCGAAGCCAAGCGCCGGCAGATCGACGTCGCCCAGCGACTTGAGCAAGTTATCATAGCGGCCACCACCGCAAATCGCGCGGAATTCGCCCTGCGCATCGAAGAGCTCGAACACGATGCCCGTGTAATACGCGAGACCGCGTACGATCGAAAGATCCAGCTGCACCCAATCGGCGACGCCAAGGTCTTCGAGATAGGAGTAGTAGCGTTCGAGCTCGGAAACGCGATCGGCGACGGCGGGCGTGTCGCCATAGCCGGCGCGCAAAGCGTCGAGCGTGACACCCTCCATGAGATGGAACAGCGCCTCCTGCGACTCCTTGCTCATCCCGAGCGCCGCCAGCTTATCAGCCGACACGTCGCGAGGCTGTCGCTCGATCTTGTCGATCACGCCGAACACGTCGGGCAGCTTCTCTTCACCGACGCCAAGCTGTTCGAGCAGAGCGCGGAGAAGACGGCGATCGCTGATACGCGCGCGTACGTCATTGGGCGACAACCCAAATTCGCGCATGATGTCGATCGCAACCGCGAGGAGCTCCGCGTCCGCGGTAACGTCCTTCTCGCCAATGATGTCGACATTGAGCTGAAAGTGCTCGCGCAGCCGACCCTTCTGTTGCCGCTCGTAGCGGAAGAGTTGCGGTAGCGAGAACCAACGCACCGGCTTTCGCAGCGCATTGGCTTTCGCGGCAACCATGCGTGCGAGAGTCGGCGTCATCTCGGGACGCAACGCCACCGCTCGCTCGCCCTTGTCGGTGAAATTGTACAATTGCCCAACTATCTCGTCGCCACTCTTCTTGGTGTAGAGCTCGAGTGCTTCGAGCGGTGGACCGTCGTATTCAACGAACGCGTAGCGACGCGCGATCTCGCGCCAAATACGCGCGATATAGGCGCGCTGGGCGAACTCGGCGGGATAAAAATCGCGAAAGCCGGGCAGGGCGCCTTGAGCCATCCGTACAAACTACCGGGACTTGGGAGATGGCTGCAAGCGAGCCATCGCATCGCCGACGGTGTGAAAGGACCCAGTGACGAGCGTGGTTTCACCAATCGTGGAAGCGCGCCTCAGCGCCGCCTCGAAATCGACGATCACTTCCGACGAGATTGATTCCGCCGCGGCGAAGCGTTGGACCTCATCCAGCTCCCAAACGCGATTTGAAGGAGCAGTTGGGGCAACGGTGAAAACGAAGTGCGAGACGCGAGGTGCGAGCTTCAGTAGCATCGCTCGCCAGTCCTTGTCCGCGAGTACGGAAAAGAGCGCGACGATCGGTTGGGCCGGCTGTACGCTCGCGAGCGTGTCCGCCAATACGAACGCGCCTTCCGGGTTGTGCGCGACATCGAATATGTAGCGGCCCTTCTGTTCGAAACGTCCGGCGATGTGCACATGCGCCAACGATCGTGACGCCTCGTCCAAACTCGTGGCGTAAGGCGTGCCAGCGGCATCGAGGAGCACGAGCGCGAACGCCACATTTTCCGCCTGATGCTTTCCGGCGAGCGGCGTCGTCAGGCGCGCTTGCGCGCCAAGTGCCGCAAGGTCGAACGTCGTGCCGATCGGACCAATTTCGACGTTGCTGATCGAACACTCTTCGGCAACGATGCGTACCTCCGACGCGCCTGCCTTGCGAGCATCTCGAGCAAGAACCTCGCGCAGCGACGGATCACCTTCACCAACGATCGCTGGTCGGCCCGGCTTATAGATGCCAGCCTTCTCGGCGGCGATCTGCTCGAGCGTATCGCCGAGATACTCGGTGTGGTCGTAGTCGATCGTCGTCACGCCCGCGGCGATCGGATCGATCACGTTCGTCGAATCGAGCCGGCCGCCGAGTCCCGTCTCGATCACCGCGACGTCGACATTTGCTCGCGCAAAATGCGCAAAGGCGAGCGCAGTCGTCGCCTCGAAGAAGGTTGCGCCAATCGATTCGACGAGCGGCGTCCAGCGATCGACAAACTCGGTGACTTCGTCCGCGGAAATGCGCATGCCGTCAACGACGATGCGCTCGCGAAAGTCCACGAGATGCGGAGACGTGTATGCACCAACGCGCAGACCTTTCGCGCGTAGCAGCGCTTCACCGGTTGCGACGCTGCTTCCCTTCCCGTTCGTGCCCGCGATGTGAATCGAAGGAAAGGATCGATGCGGATCGCCGAGCGCGGTAAGAAGGGCGACTGTTCGCTCGAGTCCGAACTTGAAGGGTCCGGTGGTGCGGGCGAAGAGATACTCGAGCGCCTGAACGTATCGCGCGTCTTCAGCGTCGCGCGCCAGCAGTGGCACCAGCGTTGGAGCGGTAGTCAGGACGCGGCCCACCCCGTCGCTGCCGGACGTCCGGACATATGTCGCAGCAGCTGACCCACGGTGCGTTTGAGGTTTCGCCGATGCACAACGGAGTCGAGCATGCCGTGATCAAGCAGGAATTCCGACGTCTGGAATCCATCAGGTAGATCCTGGCCAAGCGTCTGCTTGATCACACGCGGTCCAGCGAAGCCGATCACCGCACCGGGTTCAGCGAGAATTGCGTCGCCAAGCATGGCGTAACTAGCGCTCACTCCTCCCGTCGTCGGGTTCGTGAGGATCGAGATGTACGGAATGCGACGCTCGGCGAGCATCGCAAGAACGGCCGACACCTTCGCCATTTGCATCAGCGACAGCACGCCTTCCTGCATGCGCGCTCCGCCCGAGGCCGAGATTACGATGAGTGGAAACTTTCGCTCGAGCGATCGCTGGGCGAGTCGTGCGATCTTCTCGCCGACGACAGATCCCATCGAGCCGCCCATGAACGCGAAGTCCATGACGCCGATATTGACCGGCAATCCGTCGAGCGTTCCGCAACAGGCGAGCAAGGCATCGGCGTCGCCGGCATTGGCGAGCGCCTTCTTGAGGCGCTGGGGATACTCGGGGAACAAGAGCGGATCGGCGGAGCGAAGGTCGACTTCGAGCTCCTCCATCGTGCCGTCATCGAGCAGCAGCGTGCAGTACTCCGGTGCACGAATACGCCGATGGTAGTCACAACTTGGACAGACGTTGAAGTTGCGCTCGAACTTCTCACGAATGTCGGTGTGCCCGCACGCTTCGCACTTTTCCCAGACATCGGCGGGAATCTCGAGGCGGTCGCGACGAGGCTGACGGGGCTTTTTCTCTTTTTTGAACCAGGCGGCCATGCCCGAAAAGTGTAGGGGCCGGGCAAGTGTGGGTAGGGGGCGCGGCGCCCCATGCGCCACGTAGCTACATCCCCACCTGGCCGGTCCGACCGCGTCCTTCGCTCGAGATTCGAACCAGAATTCCGATCGCGAGCCAGCTCGCGAGCATAAACGATCCGCCGTAACTGAAGAACGGCAGCGGAATGCCGGTGATGGGCATGAGGTTGATCGTCATGCCGATGTTCTCGAGCACGTGAACGAGCCAACTCGAGAGCAGGCCAAATGCAATGAGGCTGCTGAAGGAGTCGTTTGCGCGCTCGGCGATGCGCACGACTCGCAAAAAAAGCGCGAGAAAGAGCACGATGCCGAGCGTGACGCCGATGAAGCCCAGCTCCTCGCCGACGACGGCCCAAATGAAATCCGTGTGCTGCGCGGGAAGAAACGCGAGACGCTTCTGTGGTCCTTGCAAGTAGCCTTTGCCGAACCAGCCGCCCGAGCCGATCGCGACCTGCGACTGAATGACGTGGTATCCCGAACGCCGGGGATCGACTGAAGGATCGAGAAAGACTCGCAGTCTGTTCTGCTGGTACGGCTGCAATCGCTCCCACAGAATCGGCGCGACGACGCCCATGAAGACATTCGCCGTGGCGAGGACAACACCCTCGATCACGTACGGCTTGTACCAGATCAGCAGCGCGATGAATAAGCAGAACCACGACGCCCACACGCTGGTGCTGAAGGCGAGAATCAGGCTCACGACGGGGCTGGCGATCAGCACCAGCAGTCGCCACTCGACGCCGGCCCAAAACAGCATACCGAAGAAGATGCCGACGAAGACGATGCCGGTGCCGAGGTCCGGCTGCTTCATGATGAGCGCCCAGGGGATGCCGACGATGAGACCTGGCCTCCACAAGTCGAGCATCGACTTCGGTGCATCGCGATTCTTGGAGAGCACGAGCGCGAGCATCAGTACCACCGCGAGTTTCGCGAACTCGGCGGGTTGTCCCAGTCGATGGCCGGCGATGGTCAGCCAGCCCTTCACGCTTGCGGCCGTTCCGGCGCCTGACCCGAAGCCGGGAATGAGCACGACGAGCAGCAAGAGAATCGAGAACCAATAAAGCGGAACTGTAAGCCACTCGAGCAACCGCACGCTGGCGCGACTGATCGCGTACGCAGCACTTACCGAGAGGACGAACCAGACGATCTGCGCGCGATATGCTCTGCTCACGTAGGTCATCGCATCTGTCTGGCCCGCGGAGTACACCGTCGCGATACCAAAGATCGACAGCGCGAGCGCGATGAGCACCAGCGGCCAATCGACGTTGATTCGTCGCGTTGCCATTAGCTAACCAAGCGAGATGGACGGGAGCGTGCGCCTCGCGCACGCGACTCCATATAGGCGATCTGCGAGCATAGCGAGCAGATCATGCGGTGCGGACCTCCATCAACGGACGCAACAGCGCAATCGCGAGCACGCCGGCGACGGCCGTCATCGCCGCGGAGAGCGACGACCAGACGACGATTTGCATGACCAACTCGGCGCCGTGCATTCGGTGTCCCACGACGATGAAGATCAGATCGAAGACCCACTTGCCGAGAAAGATGAAGAATCCATTCAGCGGCAAATTGTCGGCGAAGAAGACGGCTTTGAGCCACGATGCTCCAAAACCGACAATCGACATGCCGAGCGCCGCGGCACCAAATGCGCCTGGCGAGAGCGAGTCCGACACAAGGCCGAGCGCGAAACCAAACAGCGCGGCAAGGCCAGGCCGCATTCGCACCGCGCCGAACATCAATGCGATGATCAGGAAATCGATCGAGGTGTTCCACGCGAGCAGTGGACGCACCGTATAGTGCAGCACGATCAGGATCGCGCAGATGACAGCGGTTCGTACGGCGTTCCAGCTCATCAGGGACGGTGCGTCGTGGTGTCACGACGCGTGGTGTCGCGACGTGTCGTATCGCGGCGGATGGAATCGCGACGGATCGAATCACGACGGGCCGCATCGCGACGAATGGAGTCGCGTCGAGCTGCCTCACGACGCGCCGCGCGCGCCGCGCGAGCCGAATCCGCTCGAGCGGCACTATCCGTCTGAGCCGCACTTCGTTTCGCGGAATCAGCGCGGGCCGCCGAGTCGGCCGCGGGATGCAAGGCGCCCACTTTCCGCGTGGAGTCGGCGGCCGCTCGCTTCGCCGAATCGGCAGCCGCGCGGCGACTAATGGAGTCGCCGGCGCTCGCAACGCTTCGAGCGGCGGAATCCACACGCGCCACCATCTGCCAGACGTTGTCCATCTTCTGTCCCGAGCGCTGCGACGTCAGCACCATCACCGTGTTGACTTTCGCGGGATTCACTGACGGCTGGAGCAGGTACGTTCGCGTCCAGCCTTCCGCCGTCTTGAGCTCGCGCAGGACAGATCCGATCGGAATGCCACGAGGGAACGCGCCACCGAGGCCGGATGTGTAGATCATCGTGCCGGCAGGCAATGTCGTGCGGAACGGTACGCCATGCAGCTCGAGCAAATACTCACCACTGCCGCCGAGGCTCTGCTGCAGATGCGGGTAGACGATGCCGAACGACGTGCCGTCGCCAGACATCGCGCTGGCTCGAAAGTCCGGATGTGAGAACAGAATGGCAATGCTGATCGTCGGATCCGCGGTTTGCACGAGACCGACGACGCCCTCTGGGGAAACGACCGGGCTGTACACCTTGATTCCAGCGCGAGTCCCCGCGGTCAGCGTGAGCGTCGTGACAACGTCCTCACGCACCGCGTTATGCACCGCTTCGGCGGGAACGAACCCTGTGCGCAAACGAGCGCCGAGGCCGAGCAGCTTGCGCAGCTCGTCGTTTTCGCCCTGCAAGGCGTTGGCATTGAAGCCGCGCATGACGGCTGAATCGAGACGCGCCGTGCGTTCTTCGCTGAGCTGCCAGGCCGCATGCCAGCGCTCGGCGTTGCTCTGCAGGTTGACGAGAGGCGCAACGACAGAGCGGCGAAGTAACTCGGCCAAGGGGTCGCGCATCTGCAGTGGCAACACGAGCGCGACGGCCGCCGCAATGAGGCAGCCGATGAACAGAAGAAAATCGATGCGACTACTCAGCCGTGTGGCGCGTGCCACCGCCCCTCCTTCTCCGTCAGGTGCTCAGGACCGACCAGTACTTCTCTTCGTCGTCGAGGATCCGACCGGTGCCGCGCACGACGCACGTGAGCGGATCCTCATCGACATGGATCGGCAAGCTGGTTTCCTGGCTGAGAAGGAGATCGAGGCCACGGATGAGGGCGCCGCCGCCCGTCATAACGATGCCACGATCGACAATATCGCTGGCGAGCTCGGGCGGCGTGATCTCGAGCGCCCGACGCACGGCGTCGACAATCGCCTGCACCGGCTCCTGGATCGCCTCGCGAATCTCGCTCGAGTGGACACGAACCGTCTTCGGAATTCCGGAGACAAGATCGCGACCCTTGACCTCCATCTCACGCTCCTCACCAACCGGCGCCGCGGACCCGATCTGAATCTTGATCTGTTCGGCCGTGGGCTCGCCAATAAGTAAGTTATAATTCTTGCGCATGAACTGGACAATGGACGTGTCCAGCTCGTCGCCGCCCACCCGAATTGAGGTGTCGCTGACGATTCCCGATAACGCAATCACGGCGATCTCGGTCGTGCCGCCGCCAATATCGATGACCATGTTGCCGGTCGGCGTCTCGACCGGCAGGCCGACACCGATTGCCGCTGCCATCGGCTCGGCGACCATGAACACTTCCTTCGCTCCCGCGCCTAACGCCGAGTCGCGAACGGCGCGCTTCTCCACTTCGGTGATGCCCGACGGTACGCAGACGATCACCCGCGGCTTCACCTTGAAAAAATGATTTTCGATGATCAGCGTTAGAAAATACCGAAGCATCTTCTCGGTTACATCGAAATCGGCAATGACGCCGTCCTTCATCGGCCGCACCGCGATCACGCCGTCGGGCGTTCTGCCGAGCATGCGCTTCGCCTCGAGGCCGACGCCTTTGATCTTTTTCGACTCGCGATCGATGGCAACGACTGAAGGCTCGTTCAGGACGATGCCCTCGCCTTTGACATAGATGAGAGTATTCGCCGTGCCGAGGTCGACACCGATCGCATTCGCGGGAAAAAGCGATCCCGCTTTGAAGAAGGGCCAGCGCATCCAGTCGTCCGTTCAGTCGTCACTCGGCCGATGGCGGAGCGATCGAACCGTGAGTGAGGGAGGGAGAAGCGTTAAGGTAGTCGAGCTTGGGAGGCCGTACAAGGCGTTGGCCTGACGTAACCTACGATGCGAGTAGCATCGGTGAGGCTCGTCACACGAACAGGACGCACGTCGCGCGCTCACGCAACGTGCGTCCTGTTAGTCAACGAATGTCGCGGCATCGGTGAACGGCAAACCGAACGCGTCGGCGACGGCCTCGTACGTGACTTTGCCATCTGCCATGTTGAGGCCTTTGAGAAGAGCGGAATTGTCGCGAAGCGCCTTCTTCCAGCCTTTGTTCGCGAGTTGCATCGCGTATGGCAACGTCGCGTTCGTAAGGGCCAGCGTCGACGTACGTGGCACGCCACCGGGCATGTTCGCGACGCCGTAATGAATCACGCCGTCGACGACATACGTCGGGTTCTCGTGCGTGGTCGGCTTCATCGTCTCGACGCAGCCGCCCTGGTCGATCGCGACATCCACGATCACCGAGCCACTCTGCATCTTCGAAAGGTCCGCGCGTCGAATCAGCTTCGGCGCCTTTGCTCCCGGAATGAGCACGGCTCCGACCACGAGATCCGCCGTCTCGACCTCCGAGAGGATGTTGTGCCGGTTGGAGTGAATGAGGACGACATTCGCCGGCATCACGTCCGACAGGTAGCGCAGACGTTCGAGCGAGAGATCGAGAATCGTGACCTTCGCCCCCATTCCCGCGGCCATCTTTGCGGCGTTGATACCGACGATGCCGCCCCCGAGAATGACGACCTTTGCCGGCGCAACGCCGGGCACGCCGCCAAGCAGTACGCCGCGTCCGCCGTAGAGCTTCTCGAGGTATTTGGCGCCTTCCTGCACAGCCATTCGGCCGGCAACCTCCGACATCGGAGTGAGCAGCGGCAGCTCACGCGTCGGCAGCTCAACGGTCTCGTATGCGATGCAGACAGCGCACGTGTCCATGTGCGCTTTCGTGAGTCGCTCGTCGGCCGCGAAATGAAAATATGTGAACACGACCTGGCCGCGACGAATGTGCTTCCACTCGGGCTCGATCGGCTCTTTCACCTTCATGATCATCTCGCTGTCCCGCCACACGGTCGCCGCATCGGGCGCGATCTTCGCGCCGACCATCGTGAACATGTCGTCCCCGAATCCGCTTCCGAGCCCCGCGCCCTGCTCCACCAACACCGAGTGGCCGGCTGCGACGAGCTGCTCCGCACCTGCGGGAACGAGCGCGATACGGTTTTCGTTCGTTTTGATTTCTTTTGGAACGCCGATTTTCATTGAGCGAGTAGTTCGTCAGATGTGAGCAGAAACTCGGAGCACTGAAAGTTCACCAGCGTGGACGCTGAATTCAATGTCGCCACTCGTCACTCGTCACTCCGTCGCCACTCACAGCACCGCCGCCGGACCTAGACTGAGCATCGTTTGCTTCTCAGGCACGAAGAACTCACGCGCGACGCTTGCGATGTCGTCTGGAGTAACGGCATCGACGAGCGCGAGCGTTTCGTCCAGCGTGCGATACGGCTCGCCATAGAGCTCGACAGCCGCCGCGCGATACATGCGTGCGCTGACGCTCTCCAGCGAGAGCGTCATTTGCCCCTTGAGCTGGGACTTGCCCATCTCGATCTCGCTCTCGGGCAATCCGGCGCTCGCAACCTGCGCGAGCTCGTCACAAATGACGTCGTAAGCGGCGCGTGCACTGTCAGGCGATGTCGCCACATACACGCCATGCATTCCCACGTCGGTATAGAACTGTTGGAACGTGTAGACCGAGTAAGCGAGTCCCAACTCCTCGCGAACGCGCTGAAAGAGCCGCGAGCTCATCCCGCCGCCGAGTAGCATGCTCAGCATCACGAGGGCGTAGCGGCGCGGGTCTGTGTAACGCATGGCGCTCGTGCCGAGCACGAGGTGAGTTTGGGTTCCCTCGCGCTCGACGTGCCGTGCCGTCGGCGGCGCGGGCGTCGCGGCCGGCGCCGACAAGAGCGACGCGTCCCCGCTCGGCACGCTCGACCATCCGGTCCGCTCGAGGACTCCGAGCAACGCCGCATGCTGGACGTTTCCAGACGCGGCGACAACGAGTTGTGGCGGATGGTAAGCACGTGCGTGTAAGTCTTTCAGCGCGCGCACGCCGAGATGCCTAACGGTGTCTCGAGTTCCGAGGATCGAATAGCCGTAGGGATGCGGCGCCCATAACGTCTCATTGTGCAGCTCGAAGACGAGATCGTCTGGTGTGTCCTCGACCATCCCGATC
>DATBBP010000275.1:0-7541 GCA_036270935.1 Gemmatimonadaceae bacterium | reverse complement strand
CAACCTCTTCGGCGCCGAAGCCTCTTCGAATTTCTTCGACGTGCTCGGCGTGCGTGCCGAGCACGGCCGACTCTTCGTGCGCGAGGATGGCGAACACGGCGCAGCGCCGGTGATCGTGCTGAGTCACGCGGCGTGGCAGCGCGACTTCGGCGGTGATCCGGCAATCGTCGGTCGCACGCTCGTCATTCCATATACGGAGCAGCGCGCACGCATCGTCGGCATCCTGCGGCCTGGGTTCACTTACCCACCAGGTGCCGACGCGTGGCTGCCCCTCGCGCCAGACTATGTCGACGCCAGCGGGAAGACGTTACCCAACACGGTGCAGGTCGATATCATCGCGCGTCTTCAGCCTGGCGTAACGCTCGATGCCGCGCGCCAGGCTCTGCTCGCACTCACGCATCGCATCAATCCGTTCGCGGACGTCGGCGCTCGCGCCGGAGTGGCATACCGGATCTCGGGTGTCGCGGCGCAGTCGTTGGCCGACACCGTGCTCGGCTCCTCTCGGCCGGCACTCGTCGCGCTCATGCTCGCCGTGGGGCTTCTGCTGCTGATCGCCTGCGTGAACGTCGGCAACCTGATGCTCGTTCGATTCATCGCGCGTGAGCGTGAGGTCGCGGTACGTCACGCGATCGGCGCGAGCCATGGCGACGTCGCGCGGTTGTTTCTGATCGAAAGCGCCCTGCTCGCTGCCGTGGGCGGAACACTCGGTTGTCTGCTCGCGATCGGACTGATTCAGATCGTGAGTGCCGTAGCGCCACCGCAGCTGCCGCGTGTCGATGCAGTTCGCATCGGGAGCACTCCACTCGCCGCGACCGCGGGCATCATCATCCTCGCGACGATGGCATTCGGGCTCATGCCGAGCATCATTGGTTCACGCGTGCGCTCCTACGCGCTGCTTCGCGCCGATACCCGTGCCGGCGTCGAGGGCCGCTCCAAGCGACGCGTGCGGCGATGGCTCGTCGCATCGCAGATGGCGCTTGCGCTCGTTATGCTCACTGGCGCGGGGCTGCTCGTTCGCACGCTCACTCGGCTGCAGTCACTCGACCTCGGCTATCAGCCGGAGCACCTGTCGATCCTCTCCTTCACCGGGCCACAGAGCGATCTCCCGACGAACGAGCGCATTTTCAGCGTCGGCAAGCAGGTCGTCCAAAGCATCGAGGCCGTGCCTGGCGTTCTGGCAGCGACGCCGCTCGAGAGTGAACCGTTCAAGGGACAGTCGTTCTTCATTATGAAGCTGGCAGCTGCCGACCAGCCGGCCACCGAGCGCGAACGCGCGCCATTCGTACCGTGGGAGTTCGTCGGTCCGGACTACTTCCGTACGTTCGGCATAACGATACGCAAGGGACGCGGGCTCCTGCCTTCGGACAGCAAGACGGCCGAGAAGGTCGTCGTGATCAACGAGACGCTGGCGCACCGGTTCTGGCCGGGACAGGACGCGATTGGCAAGCGCGTCATCGAGGGCTCGAGAGACACTGACAACACCTACACGGTCGTCGGCGTCGCGAGTGACACGCACTTCCGCGAGTTCAAGAACACGGGCCCGATTGCGTACTTCGATTGGGATCAGGTCGAACCATTCTGGAACGGCTTCATCGCCGTGCGCACGAGCGCGCCGCTCGCGACAATGATGCCCGCGCTCCGCGGCGCGATGCGCGAGGCCGATCCGAATCTCGTGCTGTTCGACGAGAAGACGATGGATGAGCTGCTCGACGCGCCGCTCGCGCAGCCGCGACTCAGCGCTCTCCTGTTGACGGGTTTCAGTCTCGTCGCGCTGCTGCTTTCGGGGATCGGGCTCTATGGCGTGATGTCGAGCGCCGTTAGGCAGCAGACGCGCGACATCGGCGTCCGCGTGGCCTTGGGCGCGACGCCGGGTGATGTGTACCGGCTCGTCCTCCGCGAAGCGGCCTGGATCGTTGGCGTGGGCGCGGTCGTTGGTCTCGTCGGATCGGTCCTCGGTGGGCGGGTGCTCGCGGCGCAGCTGTTCGAGGTGAGTCCGCTGGACCCGCTGTCGCTCGCTGGCGCCGCGGCATTGTTGCTTGCGATTGGTATGGGTGCTGCGATGATTCCCGCACGGCGTGCCACCCAGGTGGACCCAGCGATCGCGCTTCGGTCAGACTAGCGGGCCGCGGACGGCGGTACATTCTTCGTTATGATGAATCCTGCGCACCCAGCGCCTCGCTCGGGCACCGTGGCAATGACTGCCGATGAGCTGCTACAACTCGCTGTGGCAGACAAGCGCACGGAGCTCGTCCGCGGGCAACTCGTCGACCGTGCCGACGGAAGTCAGGCCCATCTCGGCGAGAACGATCAGCTCGACGGCGAGTCGGTCGTGCCAGGCTTCCGATGCGGCATTCGCGACGTGGTCGCCTAACGATTTCGGATTTGAATCACGCAAATCATGAATGACACTTCCATCGCAGCAACGCTGGCGACACTCTTCGGTGAGCTGATAAACGGCGCGCCGCGCGATCCTTCGTACATGCTCAACACTGGCGACGCCGGCCTGCTCGGCTCACTCGACAAGATCTCGGCGTCCGATGCGTCGCGTATTCACGCCGGCGGCGCATCGATCGCCGCACACGTCGATCATTTACGCTACGGCCTCTCACTCATGAATCAGTGGCGGTCCGGCGTGGCGAACCCGTGGGCGCGAGCCGATTGGACGATGAGCTGGCGGAAGACCTCCGTCAGCAACGACGAGTGGAAGCAACTGCGGACTGGTCTGCGCGACGAAACACACCAGTGGCTCGACACGCTCGGCGCGGCGCGCGAACTGGACGAGACACAGCTCACCTATATGATGGCGAGCATCGCGCATCTCGCCTATCACCTCGGGGCGATTCGGCAGATGGATCGAGTCATTCGCGGTCCGTCGGCCGAGGAGGAGGTCGCGACGAAGCTCGCGTCTGTCAGAAGTTGAGCAAATGACGCTCTGGCGACATCATAGGGCATGCGCTCTGCTCACCTCGTCGCACTAGTCCTTCTTGTCGCCTGTGCGTCGGCGCCTCGCGTCGATGTCCCGCGGGTACCGCAGGGCGTGCGACTCACCACGCGCATCGACTTCTACGACATTCCGGGAACGACCGTCAGCGCGCTGCGCGCTGATATCACGCACACGGGTCCGCAGATCGACGATCGCTCGTGGGCCGGATCGACGAATTGGAATGTGCGCGCATCCTGGGATTACGCCCGTCGCGGCAGTTCGTCGTGCTCGTTTCGCCATGTCTGGGTCGACTTGAACACGGTCACGCTGTTACCGCGTTGGACACCTAACGATACGTTCGATCATGACGTCCTCACCTGGTGGACGGACTTCAGTGCTCGGCTCGCGGAGCACGAGCGCGGGCACGTCCTCATCGCCGTGAATGGCGCAGGCGACATTGTGCGAGCGATCGAGTCCATGTCCGCCTCGAGCTGTTCGGAACTGAGCAACACAGCGAACGCGAGCGCCCAACTGGTGATCGAGCGCGTGAAGCGCCGCCAAGCGCAATTCGATCTGGTCACCGGACATGGCCGCCGGCTGATTCCGCCAGATAGCATCGCGCTGCGTTGACTCGCCAGAGCCTCGCCGCTGTCCGATTCCGAAACGACGCGTCCCACGCCAGGACAGCACGAGTACGCCTCGTAGTCGTGTCGGGCAGTTCAAGCTATTACCGCCCCGTGACTTGACGTTGGACCGTCGGGGGCATGCTTCTTACCTAGCACCTAGCACCTAGCACCTAGCACCTAGCCCCTAGCCCCTAAGGCCCTAGCCGCTATGCTCGACGATCTCCGACTGTCCGCTCGCGCAATGGTTCGAGCCAAAGGGCTTGCCGCTGCTGCGGTAATTTGTCTCGCGCTCGGGATTGGCGGCGCGACCGTCGTCTACAGCGTCACCGCCGCGCTCGTGCTGCATCCGGTGCCGACGCCGGATCCCACTGGACTCGTTATGGTCGGCGAGGTGGCGCCGGCGCGCCCAGGTCCCGACGACGCCTTCATGTCGCCGGCGAACTACGTCGATCTCGCACAACGGAATCGCAGCTTCAGCGAGCTCGCCGCGTTCAGGGAGCTCGACGCAAGTCTCACCGGCATCGATCAGCCAGAGCGCGTGTCGGGATTCCGTGTCACGCCGAGCTACTTCCATTTGCTCCGCGTGCGCCCAGCCATGGGTCGCGTGTTCACGGACGATGATGCACGATACACCGACTCGCCTAACGTCGTCATCATCAGCGACGGTCTGTGGCGCCGCCGCTTTGCGGCCGACCCGGGCATTCTCGGCCGCGTCGTGCGCATCAATGACCTGCCGCGGACGATCGTCGGCGTGATGCCAGCCGACTTCATTTTTCCTCCGGGCGCCGAGCTGTGGACGCCGCTGTCGGTCGACGGCGCATTCGGTCGCGAACGCGACGGACGCGTGCTGCGTGGCGTACTCGCGCGGCTCCGGCCCGATGTGTCGTTAGGCCGAGCAAGCGCTGATGTGCACAACATCATGCTGCAACTGCAGCGTGAATACCCCGAAGACGACGCCAAGTGGGACATGCGGGTCGAATGGGCCAACGCGTTTTATGGCCAGCATCCGCGTCCGTTCATGCTTGCGCAGCTCGCTGCGGTAGCGCTTGTCCTACTCATCGCGTGCGCAAACGTCGCCAACTTGCTGCTCGCGCGCGCCACGACGCACGCTCGTGAGATCGCCGTCCGCATTGCACTGGGCGCGTCGCGCGGCCGCATCGTGCGTCAACAGCTCGCCGAATCACTACTGCTTTCGTGCGTGGGCGGTGTTCTCGGAACGCTGCTCGCCGTCTGGGGAATCGCGGCAGTTCGCACGATGCTTCCCGTCGAGCAGGCGCGGTTCAATCCAGGGTGGACGCGCATGGAATTGAACGCCGGCGTCCTGGCGTTTACCGCTGCGATTTCGGTGATTACGGCGCTGATTGTAGGAGTTGTGCCCGCGCTCGTCGCGAGCAGCGCCGATCCGCAGCAGGCGTTGAGCGAGGGCGGACGAAGTTTGTCGCCGAGCCGCTCGCGACACCAACTGCGTGGTCTCCTCGTGAGCGCCGAAATCGCGCTGGCGCTCACGATGTTGGCCGGCACGGTCGTGACCGTGCGCGGATTCCTCGCGCTTGCGAATGAAGCGCCAGGCTATCGCGTGGACCACGCGGTCACAATGCAGCTCACGGCACCGATCGCGCGTTACGCGACGACAGCCGACGCGGAAGCGATGTACGACCGAGTACTCTCTGCCGTGCGCGCCGAACCCGGGGTCAGCAACGCCGCGTTCACAATGCTGCTGCCGCCCGAGTGGGAAGAACATCGATCGCGGATCTTCCTCGAGGGCGAACCCCGGCCGACGCGGAGTGAGCCGGCACGTTCGCCGCGCTGGCAGATGGTGACGCCCGACTATTTCGCAACGATGAGCATTCCACTCGTCAGCGGACGACTATTCACAGTTCATGATGACTCGACGTCACCCAGCGTGATCGTGGTGAGCGAATCGTTGGCTCGTGCCTATTGGCCGGGACGAGATCCGTTAGGCATGCGTATTGGCTGCGCCTGCAACGACACCACGATGTCGACAGTGATTGGCGTCGTTGGCGATGTCCGCTTCAACCCGAACGTCGGTCCAGCCGCGGCACCGACGTACTACGTTCCCGTCGCGCAAGCGCACCCGTGGCGCACGATGTCCCTCGTCGTCCGCACCAACGAGGATCCCGCGGCAATGATGCCGCGCATCGAACGCGCGATCGCGAGTGTTGCGCCGACCGTCGCACCCGGCAGCGTGTTCACGCTCGACTACCTGCACGGCATGTCCCTTTCACCGCAGCGCCTAACGAGCCAGATGATGGCCGCGTTCGCGGTTGTCGCGCTGCTCCTGGCCGCCCTCGGTATCCACGGGGTGATGTCGTACACGGTTGCACAACGCACGCACGAGATCGGAGTGCGCACGGCGCTCGGCGCACAGTCATCCGACATTCTGCGCGGTGTCCTCGGCGGCTCGATGCGATTCGTCGTGATTGGCATCGCGATTGGTTTGGTGGGCGCCGTGCTGATGACGCATACGCTGGCGCATCTGCTGACGCAGCTCTCGCCAAACGATCCGGTGGCGCTTGGCGCGGCGGTTGTGGTACTCGCGTGCGCAGCGCTCGCGGGGAGCTATCTGCCGGCAAGGCGCGCAACGCGGGTCGACCCAGCGATCGCGCTCCGTCGGGACGCGTAACCGAACCGAGCGAGGCATGGGTCTTTCTTTCAAAAAGACTCACACCATCGTCGAGCGATTCGTCCATGCTAAAGGGACGCCAGCTCTGCCTGCAGGACTAGCGAAGGTCATCGATCTGATGGCCGCGGAGACGCCGCACACCGACTGGGCGAAGCTGCGGGCGCTCGACTTGTCCCATGAGGTGCCACTCCTGCGCGCCTGGTTCGAGGTGACACTCGCGATGGAGCCGCCAGATGAGCGAGTGCACGGTCTCTTCTTCGACGTCTGTCAGCCCGGGCTGCAAGGCGGCGGCACAACGGCGGATATCGCTCTCAGCGGCACGCGTCGTTCGCGCAGCGAGGATCCGGACGAGTGGCTCTTTACGCAGTTCTACCGGCCATTGGCGTATGCATGCTCGCCATTCTTGGATGAGCTTTATGGGATCGCCTACGGGACTCACGCGCGACAGCTGGTGCCACGAGTGCTCGGCAACGACGCCGAGTACCCGTTGGGTCTCGCGTACGGCGTTCTCGCGGCGCGCGCGATCCTGGACGGTCGGACCTCGCGCGACGTACCGCGCGCAAGCTCAGTGCTTTCCATCGCGGCCGGATTTGGCGAGGGAGATATTGCGCTCGTCGGCGCGCTCACGCCGACTGGCTTCACCCCGAACACCGGCCCGGTTTGGAGTTGAGATCCTTGCCTTACCGGACCGTAGCCGTCGCTGCTCACTGCTGCTGCCCAAACTCCCGAGTCGCGTATGACCTTTCACTTCATCGACAGCCACGGTATTGACTGGATGGTCATTCCAGGCTTGCCGGCCGACCACCCGGCCGCCGAAGCAGCCTCAGATGCCCTTGCCTGGATCCCAATGGGGTTCACATTCCGCGCGAGCACGGGCGAGCTGCGGGTGCTTCTGCGCGGCGAGATTCGCGACATGCCGATGCCTAACGTCGCACCTTGGCGAGTCGGACCGCGTCTCCATCAAGTCACCACTGCCGACTGGGAAGCACTACTCGACCAGGCGCGACCCTGGCCATGAGCGATTGCATATTTTGTCGGATTCTCGCCGGCGAGCTACCCGCCAGCTTCGTCTATCGCGACGAGCAATGCGCCGCGTTCATGGACATCCGACCCGTCAACGCCGGCCATCTGCTCGTCGTGCCGGTTCGTCATGCGGCATATCTCGCCGATCTCGACGGCAACATCGCCGCCGAGTTGATGCGCGTCGGGCACGCCGCTGCGGCGGCGCTGCGAGCGAGCGGCCTCCCGTGCGAGGGCATCAACCTCTTTCTTGCCGACGGCGAGGCGGCAATGCAGGAGATCTTCCACGTGCATCTGCATGTGTTTCCTCGCTTCCGCGGCGACGGAT
>DATBBP010000274.1:0-3359 GCA_036270935.1 Gemmatimonadaceae bacterium | reverse complement strand
AACGATTGGCGTTAATTTGCCGTCGATGCGTCACACCCTGAAACTGCACGGCGTCGTCGTTGGCTGGTCCGATCTCGAGCGTGTCGAGCCCGATCTCGGTCGAGCGCGCGGGCGCTTTCGTCCCGGCATTGGTTACGAACTTATTCAACCCGTGTTCCGGCTCTTCGCGGAAGCGGTGCCGCGTTCCGGCAACGCCGAGCGCGACGAGGCAAAGCTCGCGCGCTATTATCGTTCCCGCGACGCGCTCAAGCTCGAGCTCGTCGATCCCACGGGCAAGCTGATCCCAACTTCCGCGATTCACATCGCCGATTATCGAGCGGATGACAGCGGTGATTGCGAGCTCGACGTGCTCATCACCGACGCGGGCTACTGGGAGCGACGTTCCGTTTCGAGCTGAAAAAGCGCGCGCAGAAGTTGCACTGCGTCTAATCATCCCCTCCTCGCTCGTCCGGTCTGCTAGACCGGCCTGACTCGTCATCGCGATCGAAGCGAGGGATCTTTTGCGCTCCCAGGTTGTGTCTCGATCGATTCGTGTCGCTCTGAGCACCGCGCGCTGCGCGATCTTGCTCTGCTTCGTTTTTGCTGGCCAGCGCGTGCTCGCTCAGCCAATCACTCCGTCGCCTCCCGGCTACAAGGAATACATCGCCATCATCGGGACGCCGATCGGGAGCCTGCCGCCACTCACGACGTACACGCTCGCTGGCTTGGCGCAACTGTCCCCTGAGGTCGTCCTGCGGTACGGCTACGTCTCAGACATGGCGCTTCCACTTGCGCCCGACTCGGGCGGCCACAACGCGCACAGCGTCGGCACGTTCGGACTCACCGGGATTCTTCCCGTTGGAGTCGGTGGCACCGTCTCGCTCACCGTCGGTGTCGCGAATCAGGAATGCGATGGTTGTTCCGGGAGCCGATTCATCGGATCGATCGATGGTGACTACCGTCTCTTCACGACGTCGATCCGCGAGGCCGGCGCGACGCGGTTCACCGTCGCCGCCAACTACGGGATTGGCGGAGGGAATCCCGCGACCGGAACGTCATGGACCGGCAATATCGGTTTTCCGCTCGCGTTCACGATCGGGCCGGACTCCGGACTACAGTTCATTCCGTTCATGACGCCGGGTATCGCGTTCGTGACGACGACGGGCACACCGGAAGCCAGCGCCGTTCACTCGATGCGTGCCCTAACGGGCGGCGGTGTTTCGCTCTTCAATAAGAAGAGCAACTTCAACGCGAGCGCGGGAATCCAGTACATCTTCGTTCCGAAGACGCAAGTCCTGATCGGCGTCGGCTTCAGCTACGGCGGCCGATAACGGTTGTGAATTCGGGCTAGTGAAAGTCATGCGACCCCGCGAACTCGGCGCCGACTTCAGCGTTGAGTCCGCGGAACTCCGCTCCCCGAATATTGACCACCCCCTGCTCGACCTGAAGTGTGCCGCGTACGAGCAGTAGCGGCGTCGTCGAGATGAGCAATGCTTGCCGCTCGAATCGCTTCGGCGTCACGACGACGTTCACCGTTCCCGTTTCGTCCTCGAGCGTCAGAAAAACAAATCCCTTCGCCGTCCCTGGCCGCTGACGACAGATTACGAGACCTGCGCCAGCGATCTTCTCACCGTCTTTCCCTTCGGTCACGAGCTGACGCGCGGTGCGAATGCCGTTAGGCTGCAGCAATGGCCTCAGATGCGACATTGGATGTCCGTTGAGCGAGATGCCGGTCATCCGATAATCGGCTTCTGTCAGCTCTCCCGGAGACATCTTCGGTAGCGCCGCGGCTCGTGATGCCGAGCCGGGTGACGTTCGTCGACGCGGCGCCAACGGTCCGGCGTCGCCGCGTAACGTGTCGAGCACCTCCCACAACGCCGCTCGTCGTTTCCGCAAATCCGGCTCGTCGGGCACGAATCCGTCGAACGCTCCCGCCTCGGCGAGTTGGCGAAGCGTTCGTTGATCGAATCGGGTGCGACGCACGAAATGGTCGATCGATTCGAACGATCCATCTGCCAACGCTGCCTCGAAAATCTCTTTCGCTTTCGATCCGAGGCCGCGCACGGAACGCACGCCGAGCCTAACGGCTGGCGCGGTGGAGGGCTCCATCAGCTCGAGCGTCGCGTCCCACCGTGACCAGCGTACGTCCACCGGCAAGACCTTCACACCATGGCGTCGGGCGTCCTCGATCAGCGTCCCTGGAGCGTAGAAGCCCATCGGCTGCGCATTCAGAATCGCCGCCGTGAACTCCGGCGCGTAGTAGTGCTTGAGATATGCGGACGCATAGACCAGCAGCGCGAACGACGCCGCATGCGATTCGGGGAAGCCATAGTCAGCGAATGCATTGATCTGATTATAGATCCGGATCGCTGTCTCCTCGGCGATGCCATTGGCCTTCATCCCATCGATGAGTTTGGCGCAAATAGCCGCCATTCGCTCGCGACTTCGTTTGTGCCCCATCGCGCGGCGGAGCATGTCGGCTTCACCCGCCGAGAAGCCCGCGCAGGCAATCGCGACCTGCATCCCCTGCTCCTGAAACAGCGGAACGCCTAACGTGCGCTTGAGAATCGGCTGGAGTGAAGGATGAGGGTACTCTACTCGTTCTTCGCCCGCGCGCCGGCGGAGATAGGGATGCACCATGTCTCCCTGGATCGGCCCCGGACGGATGATCGCGACTTCGACGACCAAATCGTAGAAGCAGCGCGGCTTGAGCCGCGGCAGCGTGTTCATCTGCGCCCGGCTCTCGACCTGGAAAACGCCGATCGTGTCGGCGGCACAGAGATCGTCGTACACCGCCTGATCATCCATGTCGAGCTGCGCAAGATCCACGGTCGTGCCGCGTGTGTGTCGGACATACAGCAGACAATCCTGGATCAGCGTCAGCATCCCGAGTCCAAGCAGGTCGATCTTCACGAGGCCAACTGGATCGAGATCGTCCTTCTCCCACTGGATTACGGTCCGATCGGGCATCGATGCCGGCTCGATCGGCACGACCGTCGACAGCGGTTCGGCCGTCAGCACGAATCCACCGACGTGGATCGAACGGTGACGTGGAATCTGGTGCAGGCCGCCGACGATCTCGGCGAGGGCTCGCACCCGTTTGTCCGAGGGGTCGAGTCCAGCGTGCACGAGTGGCGACTTGCGATCTTCCACCGAGGTCGTGATCGCCGTCGTCGGATTGCGCCGCTCGTTATGCGTCTGGTTCGCGTACGGATCGATGTAGTCGGTCTTCGGTGCTTCGCCGTCACGCTCCACGCTCCACGCTCCACGCTCCACGCGCTTGGCGGCTTCTTTCACCTCGCGCGAGTGCGTCGTTGCGGTCGTTCCGGGAATCATCTGCTGCCCGAAAGCGCGAGCGATGACCTCCTCGGGCGTCTCCT
>DATBBP010000273.1:0-3367 GCA_036270935.1 Gemmatimonadaceae bacterium | reverse complement strand
TGAGTAGCGCTCGAATCGCTCGTGGTGCATGAGCGAGACGGTGCCAAGCCGGCGAATGTCGCGATAATGGATCGAGCGGCCGTCGTCGAGCGCGAGCGCGAGCGTCGAATACTCACGCTCGCGCTCTGGGAGATCACCGGCGTCGATCAGCAGCGCACCGGTGAATCGCGGCTGTACAACGAGATGATCGCCGGTCGAGAGATCGAGGACGACGAGCTTCGCGCGTCGCCAGCTATGCGTAATCATCGCGCCCATGAGGCGCCTTCGCAGCTCGCGCGCGGAGATCTCGCGAAGGACGTCCCCTTTCGTGACGTGGACATCGGTGATTCGCGCTCCGCTGATCTCGCGGTCGAGATCGCGCGCGATGGTCTCGGTTTCAGGCAGCTCCGGCATGGCCCGCCGCTGTCAAACGCGCGAGCTCGCGCCAACCGATGTCTTCACGGAATTGCTTGCCCTCGAACTCCACTCGTGAGGCGAAGTCGCGACTGATGCGCTGCGCGTCCTCGAAGGTAGCGGCATGGCCAGTGATCGCGAGCACGCGTCCGCCGTTGGTGAGAAGCGAGCCATCGGGGGCGCGTTTGGTGCCGGCGTGGAAGACGAGCACGCCGTGGGTCGACGGAGGCATTGCGATGACCTCGCCGGTGCGTGGCTGATCGGGATATCCCGCGCTGGCGATGACCGTAGTGACCGCGTGGCCGGAGGGTTGGCTCAACAGCGCTTCGTCAGGCGCTTCGCCGTCCGTCGCGGCGGCGAGCATCACGTCGAGTAACGTGGGATCAGAGGACGTCACGGCCAGAATCGCCTGCGTTTCGGGATCCCCAAATCGGCAATTGAACTCGACGACCTTCGGCCCGTCTCGCGTGAGCATCAGACCGGCATACAGAAGGCCGGTGAAAGGCAAGTGGTGCGCGCGAAGGGCGTCGAGCGTCGGCCGCAGGATGGTGTCCACGACCTCCCGCTGTGTCGCGCCTCGCATTGCTGTCACGGGCGCGTACGCGCCCATGCCGCCCGTGTTCGGCCCATGATCGCCGGCGAGCAGACGCTTGTGGTCCTGCGCCGGCACCATCGGGACGAGCCAGTCGCCATTGGTGATCGCGAAGACGGAGACCTCCTCGCCCTCCATGAACTCCTCGACGAGGAGCTCGCTTCCGGCGATGCCGAAGCTGCGATCAACGAGCATGGAATCGATGGCGCGGTCCGCCTCCTCGATCGTATCGCACACGATGACGCCCTTGCCGGCGGCGAGGCCGGAGGCCTTGATGACGACAGGAGCGCCGAGCTCGCGTGCGGCGCCCCGGGCGCGCGCGACGTCGGTGCACGTGAGCGCGCGCGCCGTCGGGACGCTGGCGTCGAGCATCAGCTGCTTGGCGAATGCCTTCGACGTCTCGATTTGGGCTGCCTGACGAGTTGGGCCGAAGATCGGCAGTCCTTCGGCGCGAAAGTGATCGACGATGCCGGCCGCGAGGGGCGCCTCGGGCCCGACGACGGTGAGCGTGATCCGTTCCTGTCGCGCGAACCTAACGAGGTCGTCGAACTCGGTGGTGGGAATGGGAAGGCAGGTCGCAAGCTCGGCGATGCCTGGATTGCCGGGGGCGGCGTAGAGCGTAATTGCTGGGTTGTCTCTCTTGAACGCCCAAGCCAGGGCGTGCTCACGGGCACCGCCCCCGACGATCAAAACTTTCACTTATTCGATTTCCAGGCGTTGTTGAATGCGTCGCGAGCGCGGCTGAAGGCGTCGCCGAACTGTTGGAAGGTCTCGCGCGTCTTCGCGCCGTAGTACCCGGCGGCGTCGACATAGTCCTCGCTCAGCGGTTGGTTGCCTTCATCGCCGCGGCGCAGATAATCGCCGGCGATGATCTTGTCGTACTGACCGCTGCGTTGCCACTTGAGGAGCTCGGAAGCACGGACGGTGTTGAACGGATGCGAGCGGAACGCCGTGTTGAGCAACTTTAGAACGGTGTCCCAGGCGCCGCCGCCGGTCTCGTACTCTTCGGCCTGCGTCATGAACTCCTCGAGACTCACCTCGTCGTTGCCGGGCTTACCGCCAGCAAGCCTCATGAAGGTCCCCATCGCGATGTTGAGGTCTTGCACGCCGAGCAAACCGGCGCGGTCGCACGACAGCTCGCTCTTGCGGTACCACTCGAAGAGCGCGAGCTCGATTGGCAGCAGCGCCATGCCCGCGAGGAAGGGCAGGTTGCGGACGCCGAAGTTGAGGAGGATGATCGCGATCGTTACGTACGTGACGTGCCCGCTCATGATGTGGCCGAGCTCATGAGCAAGTATGAAACGCTGCTCTTCTTCGTTGAGCGTGTCGATCGTCCCCGAGTTCATGATAATAAATGGGTCGTCGAAGCCGACGGCGCCCGCGTTCACGAACGGTGTCTGGGTGACGTAGAGCTGCGGTCGCGTCGGCCAGTCGAGCGTCTCCAGGACCTCGGTGTAGATCTGATTCAAGCGCGGCCGCTGCCGCGGACTCACCCGCACGGCGTTCGCCAAAAAGAGCTGGCGAATGCCGCGCTCGCCGAAGAAGCCAGCGACCTTGCGCACGACTTCGTCGAAACCCGGGATGGCGCGCAGAGTATTGAGCGCGGCGCGGTCGGCCGGGTGCTCCCAGGCGCGCGAGGAGATTTGCGTGAGGATGACGCGTGGCATACGAGAAATGGGCTAGGGCCTAGGGACTAGGGGCTAGAGGCAAACGACTATGCCCCTACGGGCGCCCGATATCCAGAGTTACGCATATCAGTCAGCTGCAACCTGTTCGCGACCGGACCTCCTCGTCCTGGGCATATCCTCGAAGCCGCGCTCGAGATCAGCAAGGAGATCTTCGACCTCCTCTACACCACAGGACAGCCGCACCAGTCCGTCGGTGATGCCGAGCTTCGCGCGCATCTCTGGCGGAACTGACGAGTGGGTCATCGAGGCGGGGTGACTGATCAAGGATTCGACACCGCCCAGCGACTCGGCGAGGGAGAAGACCTTCAGACGGCCCAGCAGGTGAGCGGCCCGCTCACGTGTGTCGAGCTCGATGCTGATCATGCCGCCGAAGCCGGACATCTGTCGCTTCGCGAGCTCGTGCTGTGGATGGCTCGGCAGCCCAGCATAATAGACACGTTCCGGATCGAGCTGCTCGACCAGCCATCCGGCGATCCGACGGCCATTTGCGTCGTGCTGTCGCATGCGCAGGTGCAGTGTCTTCGTCCCGCGGAGGGCGAGCCACGCATCGAAGGGGCCGGGCACCGCGCCGGCCGCGTTCAGGATGAACTGGAGCTTCGCGGCGAGCTCATCGTCGGTAACTACGGCTACCCCGCCGATCATGTCACTGTGCCCATTCAAATACTTGGTCGTCGAGTGGTACACGATATCAGCG
>DATBBP010000272.1:0-3960 GCA_036270935.1 Gemmatimonadaceae bacterium | reverse complement strand
GGCCCGCTCGCGACTCATCAGGACCAGCGCTGCCGCGCCGTCGGAGTAGGGGCTCGAGTTCCCCGCCGTGACCGTTCCCTTCACCATGAACGCGGGCTTGAGCTTGGCCAGTCCTTCGATCGTCGTCTCCGGACGGAGCAGCTCGTCGCGCTTGACCTCCGAGCTGCAGGCTTCCTTGCGCGCCCCCTGCCACGTCGTCTTCGTGACCGGGATCGGTGCGATCTGCTTGCTGAACGCGCCGCGTTCCCAGGCCTTCGCCGCCTTCTGCTGGCTGGCTACCGCCCAGCGATCCTGATCCTCACGCGACACCGTCCAGCGTTGCGCGACGCGTTCCGCGGTGAAGCCCATACCGATGTACGACTCCGTCAGCTCCGGCGCCAGTCGTGTGTAATAGCCCGACATGGGTACCTGGCTCATCATCTCGACGCCGCCCGCGATCACGATATCTCCCATATCCGTCATGATCTGCTGCGCGGCGAGTGCGATCGTCTGCAGACCGGACGAACAAAAGCGATTGATCGTCGCCGAGGGCACCTCGACTGGGAATCCCGCGCGCAGCGACGCGAGTCGCGCGACGTTGAGCCCCTGCGAGGCTTCCGGCATCGCGCATCCCCAGAAGATGTCGTCGATCGTCGTCGGATCCACGCCGGCCTGCTGCACCGCCGCGCGCATCACCCAGGCCGACAGCTCGGTTGGATGCACGCTCGCGAGCGCGCCGTCCTTCTTCCCCTTGCCCACCGGCGATCGCACGGCGGAAACAATTACTGCTTCTCTCAATTCAGTCATAGTGTTAGCCTCTCGTATCGTCCTGAGGAGCGAAAGCGACGACGGTTCTGGCGTCCCTTACCAGAAGCAAACGAAGCGTCAACAATGCTCGATCCTTCGGCTGCGCTCAGCATGACAGAATCAATTCCGCAGCGGCTTCCCGGTCTTCAGCATATGCTCAATCCGCTGCTGCGTCTCCTTTGTGCCCAGCAAGCGCAGAAATGCATCACGCTCGAGATCCAGAATGTCCTGCTCCGTCACCTGACGGCGTTCGCCGTCGCCCCCCGTGAGCACGTACGCGATCTCATGCGCCAAGCGCACTTCGTAATCGGTGATCTGGCCCGCCTCACGCATCGCGAACGCCGCGTAGTACAGATTCCCCAGCCCCTCCCGACCCAGCGCCGTGATCGTCATCGGAGTCGGCGGCACGTAGTCGAACGCGAGGTCCAGCACGCGCGCCTTCGCGTCGGCAATCAACTGGTCACGGTTCATCGTAATGCGATCCGTCGCTCGCAAGAGACCCATCTTCCGCGCATCGAGCGCGCTCGTACTCGTCGTCGCCATTGCGATCAGCTTGAATGCGCGCTTCACCGCCTCGAAGGGATCGGCCTCTTCGTATGGCGCGAGATCATTCGTGAATCGGAAGAGAAGCTCCTTCGTCCCGCCGCCTGCCGGCAGCAAGCCGACGCCCACCTCGACCAATCCCATATACAGCTCGGCGTGCGCCTGGACGTGATCTGCGTGGAGCGTGAACTCGCAGCCGCCGCCTAACGTCAGGCCAAATGGGGCGACGACCACGGGAAATGGCGCTCGCCTGAGGCTCATCGCGCACGACTGGAACAGCTCGACTGCCGCCTCGAGCTCTTTCCAGCGACCTTCAGCGGCCATCCGCGTGACCCACGCGAGGTCAGCGCCGGCGGTGAAGGTGCGCGGATCATCATTACCAATGACTAAACCGGCCAGGTTGTCGTGGCGGACCCGCGCCAGCGACTCGCCAAGCATGCGCAGGACACCTTCGCCGAGCGTGTTCGCCTTGCTCGTGAACTCGAGGACGGCGACGCCGTCTCCAATGTCGACGAGGCTCGCGTCGGCCGACGTCTCGAGCAATCGCCGCCACCGCTTCTGTAACGCGAGATGAATCGTGCCTGGTACGTCCGGAACGCGGGCGTAACCACCGTCGTCCGTTAGGTAACGGTGCTCGTCGCCGGCTCGCCGATAGAAGCAACCCTCCGCCTTCGCGAGCATCGGCGGCGTGTCGAGATTCAACGACTCGAAGCCTTTCTTCACGAAATCGAGGCCGAGCATGTCCATCTGCTTGAACGGCCCCGCATCCCATGCGTATCCCCACTCCATCGCGCGGTCGACGCTCACCAGATCGTAGGCGATCACCGGCGTCGTCATGAGCACGTAGTGCGAGAAGCGCAGCAGATACTCCCGCGCAAAGTCGCCGTAACGCCCCTCGAGCTCCCGGATCGCGCCGAATCGCTCGGCGAGCGGAAGTCGAGTGACGCGATCGAGCTCGGCGCTCTCCGGCTTTCGCTGCGGCGCATAGTTGAGCGTTTGCCAATCGAGCGTCTCGATGTCCTTGCCGACACGTCGGTAGAATCCGGCACCGCTCTTCTCCCCCGCCCGGCCCGAGCCGACGAGCTCTTTCACCCACGCCGGCATCGCGAACGCTTCTCCCGTCGCCTGACTCAGCCCTTCGGTGACATGGAGCAACACGTCGATCCCCGTGAGATCACCCGTGCGGAACGTCGCCGACTTCGCTCGTCCAAGGAGTGGACCAGTGAGCACGTCCACCTCGTCGATCGTGAAGCCGTAGCGCTGCATCATGTCGAGCGCGAGGACCATCCCGTATACGCCGAGCCGATTGGCGACAAACCCGGGGACGTCTTTCGCCAACACGATGCCCTTTCCCAGCACGCGCTCACTGACACGACGCGCCGCATCGATTGCCGCACGACGCGTCTCCCGCGTCGGGATGATCTCGAGTAAATGCAGGTACCGCGGCGGATTGAAGAAATGCATGCCGAGGAAGTTCGACCGGAACGTCTTCGATCGTCCTTCGGTCAACACGCGCATCGGAATACCCGACGTGTTCGTCGCGACGATCATGTCGTCGTGCAGGAGCGGTTCGAGCCGCTCGTACAAGTCGCGCTTTGGCGCGGCTTGTTCGATGATAGCCTCGATGATCAGGTCGCACTCTTCGAGCATCGAGAGGTCGTCGGCCGTATTGCCGATGCGAATCAACGAGGCACGATCGGTATCCATGAAAGCAGCCGGCCGCGCTTTCTTTGCCCGCTCGAGACCTTGCCTAACGATTGCGTTTTTGTCGTTCGCCGGCCCCGGAACATCGAGCAGGACCACGGATATCCCCGCCGACGCTGCCAATGCCGCGATGCCGCTCCCCATCGTGCCCGCCCCGACCACCCCCAACTTGGTGATGCGCATCCGATAGTTCTCCGTGATTGAGCGCTTCTCCTCTGAAATTACTCTATTTGTGAAGCACAGAGTCAGAACGGATCGCCCGGGGGCGCGACCAGAGCCCGTGTCAAACTCGGTAATTGTCTCTTTTCTATCCACTGCCCAACGTCGGTTGCGATAGCCAACCAATGCGCTCGATCCTCCTCGCTCCGACCCGCCGTCTTCGACCACACCGCCGCACTCGGCCGCAGCTCGGCAAGCTTCAGGTCCGCCATCGCCCGCACCTCCGGCGCCGCCTCCGAATCGGCGGCAAGCAAGAGCAGCCGGTCCACGACGGCGCGCTGCGTCACGCGTTGCAGCGCGGCGAGCTTCGGGCTCGCTGGCGCGGGAGCGCGGCATGTCGCGTTCACCAAGCCGTCGATCACGGTGCCTAACGTGAACGCGGACCCGTGCGCGGTGAACTGTGCCAGGCGCGCTGCACGATCGCGTTGCAGGATGCCGTCGACGACCATCTGCGCCAGCGTCCGCGCTGCACCAAGCTCGTCGAATGCGGGCCGAGTACGGCTACCGAAGAGCTCGACTGGCGGAGTGATATTCGTCGCGCCGGGCGCCATCAATGTCAGCACCGTGTCCGGGATCGCCAGCTCCTTTGGCGCGAGCGCCGACAAGAGCAGTGTAAGCGCAGCCCGCTGCTGTGCCGCCGCGATCGGTTGCGTCGCTTGCTGTCCATCGCCACGCACGGCATTCGCGTACTCCATTCCGCCAATCGTC
>DATBBP010000271.1:0-8152 GCA_036270935.1 Gemmatimonadaceae bacterium | reverse complement strand
CGACGTGAGCTGGACAGGCTCATCGCGGTGAATCTCGGACCTCGACTGCAGGCTGAGCCGCTTGCCGATCCACTCGTCGCACCGCCGAATCGAATGGTTTGGCGGACCATGTGGTCTTCCGAGGATCCCGTGTACGGCGGTTGCGGTACACCACCGCTCGCTAGCGACGATGGTGGCTGGGTGTTGCCCGCGGAGGCTACCGTTCTGCTCTCGCCGGTGGCCGCCGATGGCGCGATCCCGGCACCCCATCAGGCAAGTTCCGAAAAAGAAGCACGCGCACAATGGAAAGCCCGATATGAGACGACTGCTGGATAGGATCACGCGACCACTGGTCGTGCCTCGCGGCGAGGATGAGGCCGCGAAAACGCTCGTCGAGGCCGAATGGCTCGTGACGAATGGATTGGGTGGCTACGCGTCCGGTACGGTCGCCGGCGTGAACACGCGCCGGTATCACGGATTGCTCATCGCGGCGCTGCCGAATCCCATTGGCCGGCTCGAGATGCTCAACCATCTGGGCGAGCGCGTGTGTGTCGCGGGCGGAAAGCCGACGCCGCTCAGCGGCGAGGAGCGCGCAGCGGGCCGTCTCGATCCAGAGGTGGCGCGCCGGCTTGCGTTGTTCCGTCTCGAGGCTGGCCTTCCGATCTGGGAGTACGAGTGGTCGGACGCTCGGATCGAGAAGCGCGTTGTCATGCCGCACAAGCAGAATACGGTGTACGTCCGGTATTGCCTAACGAGAGGAGAAGGGCCGGTTCTGCTCGAGCTTCATCCGGCGTTGCACTTCCGCTCGTACGAAGCGCCCGTGAACCTTCAGATCACGACGCGCTATTCGCTGTCTCAGTCCGCGGGCTATTACGTCTTTGACTCGGGCGACCCGGCGCTGCCGCCATTGCGAATGCGCATCGATGGCGCCAAGGCGTCGTTTGTGCACGAAGAGCGTGTGACGAGCGAGTTTCTCTACCCCGTGGAGGAGGAGCGTGGGTACGAGTTTCGGGGAACGCTCTGGGCGCCGGGGCATTTCGAGATCGAGCTCGTGCCTAACGAGCCAGTGACGCTCGTGGCGTCGGCGGAATCCGAGTTGGTGATGTCGGCGCTCCCGCCGACCGAGGCCCTCGCCTGCGAGGAGGAGCGGCGTCGTCGCCTGCTCGATTCAGCGATCGCAACGCATCCGGAGGCTGCAGACGAAGTCGCCGCGGAGCTCGTGCTCGCCGCGGATCAGTTCATCTTCACACCAGAGTATCGCCTCGTCGACTCCACGCGAGCCGCCGCGACCGGTGACGAAATTCGATCGGTCATCGCCGGCTACCATTGGTTCACCGACTGGGGCCGCGATACGATGATCAGCCTCGAGGGGCTCACGCTGGTCACAGGGCGTCATCGGGAGGCCGGCTTCATTCTGCGCACCTTCGAGCACTACGTTCGCGACGGCTTGATCCCGAACATGTTCCCGGATGGGAGCAACGAGGGACTCTATCACACTGCCGATGCAACGCTGTGGTTCTTCCACGCGTTGAGCCGGTACGTCGATGTCACCAACGATCGGCGGACACTCGTTAGGGCGCTGCCGACGCTGCAGTCGATCGTCGAACAGCACATGCGTGGCACCAAGTTCGGTATCCATGTGGATCAGAAGGACGGCTTGCTCGTGCAGGGTGCGGACGGCTACCAGCTGACGTGGATGGATGCCAAGGTCGACGACTGGGTCGTCACGCCGCGGCGCGGAAAAGCCGTCGAGATCAATGCGCTCTGGTACAACGCGCTTCGCCTGCTTGCGAAGTGGCTCCAAGAGGAGCGCGAGCACGACAGTTTCGCGATGAAGGTTTCCGATGCGGCGGATCGCGCACTCGTGTCGTTCAACAGACGCTTCTGGAGCGACGAGCTCGGATATCTCTACGACATCGTCGACGGAGAGCACGGAGACTCGCGGCAGTGCCGTCCCAACCAGATTTTCGCCATCTCGCTCGACTATCCCGTGCTCGATCGTTCGCGATGGGAACGAGTGCTCGACGTCGTGCAGCAGCGGCTGCTCACGCCAGTTGGTCTCCGCTCACTCGCGCCGGGCGACGCCGATTACAAAGAGCGCTACTTCGGGGATCTCCGCGCGCGAGACGCCGCGTACCATCAGGGCACCGTGTGGGCGTGGCTTATCGGTCCGTGGATCGATGCGTGGCTCAAGGTTCACCCAGAGGACACGCCGGGAGCGCGCCGTTTTCTCGATGGATGCGTCGCTGCTCTCGACCAATTCGGCCTCGGTACGATCGGTGAGATTTTCGATGCAGTGGAACCATATTTGCCACGAGGATGCATCGCACAAGCATGGAGCGTCGCCGAAGTACTGCGGACGTGGGTGAAGACGGCGGGCCCGCAGCACTCGGCGGTGGCGACGGAGCCAGCGCTCGTCGAAGAAGCCGTCGGCGCATCGGCGGCGTAATCGAGCGAAGCGAGAAAAGTGACGAGAGCCCACGCGAAATCGCGTGGGCTCTCGTCGTTCGGCCGTCAGCAATGCTGAATTACGGCTTCGCTTTCTTGTCCTTACGAATGTCGCGACGATCCTGCCGGACGTCACGGCGATCCTGGCGCACATCGCGTCGATCCTCGCGCACGTCCTTGCCGTCGTTGTGCACATCTGCTTCGTCGTGCTTCACATCTTTCCGATCGTTTCGCAGGTCGCGCCGTTCCTTCCTCACTTCCGCGGTGTCACCCTGCCGCTTCGCTTCACGAAGCTCGCGGCGGTCCTGCCGGATGTCGCGGCGATCCTTCGAGAGATCGCGATCATCATGACGGATGTCGCTCTTGTCCTGAACGACGTCGCGTCGATCCTGACGGATGTCGCGGCGATCACGGCGTACGTCACGCCTATCGTGGCGTAAGTCGCGCCTGTGTGCCGAATCGGCCGAATTCATCGGCGTTCCGGCTTGCGTGGTGGTTTGAGCGCTCACGCTCGCGCCGCCGAGCATAACGAGCGCCAAGGTGATCAAAGCCGACGAGACATTTCGCATGTGGCCTCTCCTCCTTCACTGACGACTGTCGTCCGTCCTCGCCGCAATGACATCGCGCGCCGGGGAGGACGGTCGTGCGGCGCGCACATAGAGGACGCCTCACGCGATGCAATGTTAAAGCACATTTGTCCGCATCACGAGCGCCGCGCATTTCATGTGACGAATATCACGAGCATGAGGTGACAGCGCGGATACGCCGCCGTTGGCAAATCGTCCAATTGTAGAGGTCACGGTGAACGACGATAGGCCGCGGCACTCGCATTGCTTTGTATGGCTGTAAAGACTCAGGCCGCGATCCGAAACTCAGACGAGCAGGGCAAAGGCGCCCGCAGGAGACAGATGTCGTTGTTGACGCCAGAGCCCGAGAAGGCAGCATGAAGCATATCGTCATCAAAAGCCTCATATTCGTAGCGATCACTGGCTCCGTGCTTCCCGCACAATCATTCAGGCGATCCAGCCTTGGAGTGATGCCGCTACGACTCAGCGTACGCCCCGACAGCCGCCTATGGCTCGAGGGTAGTTCGAACGTGCGCGACTGGCGCTGCGACGCCACGTCGCTCGACGCATCGATTGATCTCGACGATAACACGTACGACGGCATGGGCTCCGTTGAGCGAGTGCGCGGCGTGCAGGTTCGCGTTCCGGCGTACGCGCTGACGTGCGGCCGCAGTCAGATGGACAACATCATGTACAAAGCGCTTCGTGCCGATGACGAGCCGGAATGCCGCCAGATCGTCGGCAATTTCGATCTCGTCACGAGGGAGCCGGGTGATCCCCAAGGCTCGCTCGTTATGCAAGGAACTCTGCGCGTTGCAGGCCGTGAGCGCGTCGTGCGTGTTCCAGTCGATGTGCAGCAGCAGCGCGATGGATCGTTGCGAGCCCAAGGGGCGTTGCCGATCCTCATGACCGATTACGGCATCACGCCACCGAAGGCCCTCTTCGGCGTGCTGCGCACGGACAATCGTCTCGTCGTGAAGTTCGATCTCATCGTCGACCGCGCATCGTCGATTGCGAGCGCCGCCGGCGGCGAGCGCTAATTCTCCGCCGGCGCTCCCTCGACGAGGGGCTCCGGCGCGAAATCGACTTCTCCCCCGTCCGCCCCTCGCGCGCCGTCACTCTCCGCGTTCAGCCGCATCAACTGTCGATCAGCACTCCGCAACGCCGCGACCAGCCCCTGATTCAGCGCGGCGAGTAATTTGAGCGCGAGCGCACCGCGGTTGTTCAGTAAACGCTCACAAGACATTGCGTCGATCTCGGCGAGAATCGCGTCGCGTCGGATCGAACAGCTGGCCGTGCGCAGCTCGCCGTCGATGAGGCTCGATTGTCCGAAGATGCTACCGGGGCCGAGCTGCGCGAGAAGTTGGGGCTGGCCACGCACCTTTACGCTGATGTCGACGACACCACGGACGACGACGAAGCAAGTGGGTCCCTCTTCACCCTCTCTGTAGAGCAGCGTGCCGCGCTCGAGGTCCCAGCGCTGCATCGAGCGCAGCAGCTCGCGCACTTCGTCGGCAGTGAAACTCTTGAACGCCGGGAAGGCGAGGAGAAGCGCTGGCGCGATCGATTCCGCCGACGTGCTTTCCGTGCCGATCACCCGGACCATACGCGAGACACGCGGCGGCGCCTGTCGAGGAACCGCTGACGCGCTCTCGTCGCCCCGCAGCGTCAGCGCCTCCGAGATCTGATGGTTCACCGCCTTCAGTTGCCGGCAGAGAGAGACGGCGATCCGCCAGAGACCGTCGCGCTCGGACATGAAGATCGGCTCGCTCGTCGTTAGGCGCCGCGGCGAGAACACGTCTTCGGGCACCCAATCAGGCACGCATCCCGTGACTGCCATCTCGGCGGCGGCGAGCCCTGCCGCCGTCGTGTAGCTGCCGCCATAGCCGTTGTATCCCGCGGCGACGATGACTCCTGGACGCAGAAAGCCAATCGCCGGTAGCTGATCGGGGGTGAAGGCCATCGGCCCGACCCATTCCGCAGAGGGCGGCTGACCGCGCAGTTCCGGATAGAATCGATCTCGAATAGCGAGTAGCTCGTTATGCACCCGAGCCGAGCGTCGTCGGGAAGACGGGCTCGTCATCGGTCGGTCGGCGCCGCCGCCCATCAGTAGTGGAGCGTGGCCATTGCGAGCCCCAGTACGCGGCTGGTTGAAGAATGCCGGCCCCTGCTCGCACGTCACGACGCGTCCGCGTGCACGATCTGGAGCCAGCTCTGTCGTCTGCACCTGACTTTGGTAGGGGCGAATCAACTTCAGCTCGGGAAAGAGCTGACTCGTGAACGCGTTCGTTGCGACGATCACAACGCGCGCGGTGATTGTGCCGCGCTCGGTCACCACCACATGTCTGGCGTCTGCCTCCGTCGTCACACGGCGCACTCGGCATCGCGCGTACAGCTCGACGCCTGGCCGCAGTGCCGTACGCAACAGTCCGCAGACGAACTTGAATGGGTGATATGTACCGTCGCCGGGAATGAATCGGCCGAGATACTCGTTCTCGAATCCAAGCTCCTTACGAATCTTGAGGCGCGACCAGAGCTCGATTCGCTGGCCATGCTGGGCCGCGAGCATAACCTCCTCACAGATGCCTTGTTCTTCCTCCTCGCTGCTCGCGAGATGCAACCAACCACGCGGCGCGAAGTCGCATTCAATGCGCTCGCGGAGAATGAGCTGCTTGAGGAGCTCTCGGTTTCGGAGTGACAAGCCGAGCACCAGCGACGCCTGTCGCTCGCTCTCGGCCTGAACGACTTCGATCGGCAGACCAGCATAACGACGGCGCAGGAAGGCGAGTCGTTCGCGCGCAAGCCCTTCGTAGACACCGATCGAGTTCTCCGGAATGAGCTCGAAGTTTCCGCCGTTGCGGCCGCTCGCTTCACCGGCGGGATCTCCCTGATCCACGACGATGACATTGGCGCGCTCTCCTAAAGACTGGGCGAGGTGATACGCGGCGGAGGCGCCCGTCAGCCCCGCACCAATGACGAGAACGTCGCACGCCGATGGCAGCTCCGGACGCGACTGGTAATTGGCGAGCGGATGAGACCCGCGAAACCAGAATGGCTCGTCGTTCGCCGGAAGCGAAATCGCCTGCACGGTGGGTTGCCCCGTCCAAGCGAGCAGATCCTGGAACGCCGACCGTGCCGACGGCGTGAAGTCGCACTCGCGATCTATGCGCTGGAGCTCGCGGGCAGCCGACTCACCCACCCGTCTTGCAGTGCCGCGGGCAGGGCCCAGCAACCGCTCGGCAATTGCCCCGACTGCTTGAAGGCTGAGTCGCTCCCGCCGTATCCCTCGGCTTATGCGCAGCTGCTCCGTTGACACGCTGCTCCCGGTCCGTGGCAGTCGATGATAGGCGCGCTTGGGCTTAGGGGCTAGTAGGGTTAGGTCCTAGCCGCTACGGGGGATGGAGCCCGCCTGAGGACCTCCCAGCCCCTTGTCCCTAGCCCCTTTTTTCGTTCACCAACCCATCCGCTGCCGAAGGTTCGTGACGTGGGCGGTATGGTGAGGGCCGTGCCACGCGTACAGCGCCAGCATCGAATCGAGTGAGAGCGGTGCGTCCCACTCAGGGTGATTCAGCTTGCGACCGAAGTCGCTCGGCGACATCGCGTTCAGGAGGCCGACCCACCGCTCGTGAAGAGCACTCAACAACGTGAGCGAAGTCTCGATGGGCGTGTCTCGCGCATCCGACAGTTTTGCCCACTCGCTCTCGTCGTATGGTTTAATCGTGGGCGTATCTTCGGTGAGTGCCAGCTTGAATCGAATGAACGCGTTCATGTGGCTATCGGGGATGTGGTGCACGACCTGGCGAACGGTCCAGCCGCCGGGCCGGTAGGGAGTGTCCAGCTGAGAATCCGACATTCCCTTGATGGCGCTGCGAAAGCCGCTGGGCGCTCGCGCGATGCTGTCGATCATTTGGCGCCGCTCGGCACTCTCGAGCGGGCGAGTCGGCCGCTGGAATCGGCCGGTGGGATAGCGCAGTGATTCATCGGGGTTCATAACGAAGGTCTCGGGTGCGGGTTGCCCGGCGTGCGACTCGTCGAATCGACAAGGTACGATTGTCGCGGCGAAACACGCCAATTGGGCGACGATTCTTCGGCGGAGGGGCTCATGGCGACGGCGGAAGGGACGGCAACGAAGCTCAGCGGACCCGATCTGGCGGAGGGCATCGACTCGAGCTCGCTCAGAGACGGCGAGAAGCTGCTGGGGCACGCGCACGGTGAACAGGTGCTCCTTGCTCGAGTGAAGGGCGAGTACTTCGCCATCAGCGCGTCATGCACGCACTACGGTGGCCCGCTCGTTGAGGGAGAAATCGTAGGCGACACGGTCCGTTGCCCGTGGCATCATGCCTGTTTCAGTCTTGGAAGCGGCGAAGCTCTTCGGGCTCCTGCGCTCAATCCGCTTGCCTGCTGGCGCGTCGAACGACGAGGCGCACGGATCATTGTCGGCGAGAAGGTCGAGCGAGATCCACTGGCGCCGACATATCCCGGTATCTCCGCCGCTTCGAACTTGAGCAAAGTAGTAATCATCGGGGGTGGCGCTGCGGGCACAGCGGCGGCCGAGATGCTGCGGCGCTGTGGCTTTCGCGGCGACATCACCGTCATCGACGAGGATGACGGCTCGCCGTACGACCGCCCAAACCTCTCGAAGGACTATCTCGCCGGCAACGCGCCGGAGGAGTGGATCCCAATACGCCCGGCCGGCTTCTACGGCGAACATCGAATCAGCGTCGTGAAAGCGCGCGCCACGAAGCTCGATGTCTCACGACAAATGGTTCACGTCGACGGCGGAGCGCCCGTTGCCTACGAGTCGCTGATTCTTGCTACGGGGGCCGAGCCCATGCGCCTAACGGTGCCGGGCGCCGATTTGCCTCACGTCCACTATCTGCGCTCGCTGCGCGACAGTCGCGCCATCATCTCCGTCAGCCAACAGGCTTCGCACGCGGTGGTAATCGGTGCGAGCTTCATCGGCCTCGAGGTCGCCGCGTCGCTCCGCACACGCAATCCGAACTGCACGGTGGATGTCCTCGCGCCCGAAGTGCTTCCGCTCGAGCGCGTGATGGGGCGCGACCTCGGCCAGTTCATCAAATCGCTGCACGAGGAACATGGCGTGGTGTTCCATCTCGAGCAGACGGCAACGAAAATCGAGCGAGATGCGGTGACACTGG
>DATBBP010000270.1:0-16560 GCA_036270935.1 Gemmatimonadaceae bacterium | reverse complement strand
AGAACCTTTCGACCGCGGAAGAGTCGTGGTTCTACGAGCACCGAGCGTACTCGAACAGTCTCGATTCACTAAAGGCTGTGTCGTCGCCCGGAGTGATTCTCATCGTGGTGAACGCGACCTCGTCTGGTTGGGCGGCGACGGCGTACCATCCGAACTCCTGGCCACATACCTGTGCCCTCTTCTACGGTACCGTCGCGCCCATAGCACCGGCGACCAACGAAGGCGAAATCGCCTGCAACTGACGCGCGCGCGTTTCGGAGCGCACGCCCCTGTCTCGCGGCGTTAGGCATGGCAACCGGCAAGGAGCATGAGGCGTTCGCCGCGCCGACGCACCCCGACCGACGTTTGCGCGAATTCACTTCGCGGCGCGAGGGAATGATCTACGCCATGGATGGTGGCCTCTGGCTCCATCGACATGTCTGGAAGGGGCGCAAGATGGCGCATCTCGTCTCGACCGACCGCGATCTGCTGCTCGCGTACGGTCGAGACGCCGGACTTCCGGCCGAACGGCTTCAATACAAACCGCTCAAGGATCCTCGCACCGGAACCCGACGCGAGGCCTGGCACTGGGATCTCGGAGGTCCCGTTCTGCCGCCCCCAACGAAGCGCTACTGACGCTCCTCGTCACACTGCTTCGCTGACGCTGACTTCGCGCAGCAGCCCTTCGATCTCGAGCGCTTCGTGGCGAAGACGTTGCAAGTCGCTCTGCAATTGCGCGTGAAGCCTTGGTCGGCGCCTGAACAGCAAATACGTTCGTGCTCGGCGCACGGCACGCCGAAGTCGTTCGCGGAGAACGAAATTCACGTCGGCCGCGAGTGGTAGGCTCGCAACGTACACGATCCCGGCGAGCCAGCCAGCGAGCCACGCAACGAGCGCGCCCTGCGCAAGGTAGAACGCGAGCACCAATCCCGCGCCGGCGACGATTGTCCGCATCGCCGGATCCGATGCGCTCTCAATCGAACGCCGAGCAATTAATCTTGCCCCGTGAAAAGGCACCCAATGATTGAGTGTGCCCCAGAATGCCATCGGCCCTGCGATCCCGAGAACCCAGCTCTCGCGTAGCACGAAGGGCGCCGCATAACGAGGCTCGGCGGAGACGCTCACGTCCTCCAGTGCGACACGATGCAGCGCGAGGCGGCCCTCGAATGCAGCGAGCGAGTGCAACAGCGCGTCTGTCCTCGCCCGGAGCCGATCGTCAGCGCCTCGGACGAGTGCGCGCCGGGCTTCTTCGATCCGGCGTGCGATCGAGACATCCACTCGCAGCGAGTGCGATGAGCCCACGGACGGCGGCTCATCTCGGAACAACGCCGCGAAGAGCGTCGATAACGCGGCCGCGCGCGATGCATCATCTGGCGTATCGTAGTTCTGCGTGACGGCGCGTAGTCTGGCGTCGATTTCTTCGGTGAGCGCTGCAACCGCACTGTCGCCGCTGATTGCCCAGCGATCGAGTATGATCGGCTCCCCAACCTGAACGAGAACTCGCGTGCGCGGCGTCTGCTTGCGCTCGAAAGTCAGGCCGACGGGGACGATTTCCAAACCGTGTACGCCGCCCTCGTCTCGTGCGTCGAGAGCGATGCGTGCCGCGCCAGTCCGCAACGGAGCCAGCGACGGATTGTCATGGGAAATGCCCTCCGGAAAGATGACGACGGCGCCACCGCGACGAAGCACGTTGCGAAGCGCATCGAACGACCGCGTGTTGCGCCGCGGATCGATCGCTTCCGTGCCGGATGCGCGCACGTCGTTGCTCCGGACGAGCGGAACCACGCCGACCCAGGCGAGAAAGCGCGCTAGCGCTGGATTGGCGAACAGCGTCGATTTCGCGGTGAGCACGACGCGGCGCGGCATCGCCCAGCCGACTAACAGCGCGTCGACCAGCGCATTCGGATGGTTGACGACAAGCAGAATGGGCGCGCGGCGTGGCAGCCTGTCGAGTCCTTCGACGTCGATCCGCCGATAGAACCACCGTAGTGCGATCCCGGCGATGCTTCTCAGGAGCGCGTACAGCATTACGCCGCTCGCAGCTGCTGTGCGTGGCGATCCGGGACCTTCTGCAGTACCCAGATCGAGATGACGAACATCAGCGCGACGACGCCAACGGCTGCTCGATAGGCCATGCTCGTACCGATCGGCCCCTCGAGCGCCCACGTCGTTAGGCCCCATAAGAGAGGGCCGATCACCGCTGCGACGCGCGCGGAGAGCAACATCAGACTGAAGTAACGCCCGGCTTCCACGTCCGGGATCAGAGAAAGCAACAACGGTCGCTCGATCGCGTTCACCCCGCCGAAGTTGAGACCGATCGCGAGTCCGACGAACCAGAATGCGTTCTTCGTGGTCACGGTCATCATCGCGAGAAGCAGGGCGACCCAGATCCACAGCGTGAGGCGGAGCGAACGCTTGGCCCCGATGCGATCGACGAGATGTCCGTAGAAGAAACTGCCGAAGATGGCCGGGATGGTCAGGACCATGAACAGCGTCACTTCCTGTCCCTTCTCGAAGCCAACGGCGCGCACAGCGTAGAGCGTCATGAACGTCACAATCGTACCGATGGCGTCCTGATAGACGAGGGATGTGATGATGAAACGCAAAGCTCCAGGATGCCGCCGAGCATCGGTGATCGTCGCGGCGACATCGCGGAACGCCCTCCGCCAATTGATGGGCGTTCCCCGTGGCGCGGGATTGTGATCCCGACAGATCAGGAACAGCGGCAATGAGAAGAGTAGAAACAACACCCCGGTCGGCACGAACGTCGCCACCCGTCCGCCGGTGGAGGTGAACGGCATGATTGTGTGAAGCGCGTTGATCACGCCGTCGCTGAAGTGAACCACGCCGGGAATGCCGCCGGCGAAGAAGGGCGCCACGAGCGCGACACCGAAAATCGAGCCGACATATCCGACGGCAACGCCGAATCCCGAAAGCCGGCCCTGCTCTTCGACCGGCACGAGCTCCGGCATCATCGCGTTGTAAAACGGCTGCGCTCCCTGGTACGCGAAGTTCGCAATCACGAACGCGACGAGTACAGGTATCAGGGCCGAGATACCGACGTGCCAGCCCGCGGGCACGACGGCGGGATGCGCGATTTCCTGGCCGACGAGCGGAATCGTCGTTTGCCCGAGAACCCCGATGGCGACGCATCCGAGGCATGACGCTATCGTGAATCCAACGACCCACGGTTTACGTCGACGCCGCGCATCGGAGATTGCGCCCAGCACCGGAATCGCTACGACCATCAAGATCGACGCTGCCGCATTCGCCGTTGCGTAGACAAGATCCGTCGAATGCAGATCGCTCACCAGCCACACGGAGAAGTACAGTGTGGCGATGTTCATCGAGAAAATCGTGTTCGCAAAGTCGTACAATGCCCAGCTCCAACGCTCGATCGCCGGTGCGCGCATGACCGGACGGATCTCTCCGTCCGAGAGCGTCAGGGGCATTACATGTTGTGGGTGAGCCATGGGCCCGCTCCTTGAGACCAAAGTGTGCTAAATGACCTTAGCTTCCGTCGTCTCCTAGTGGGATACGTCGGGTGACGTAGCGCACGCCGACGATGTCTCATTGACGGGTTGATCGGCCGATCCAAATTACGACCGATGGCTCACTTCCGCCGCACCATCATGTCGCAGGTATCGGGGGCAGTCTCGCGCCGCAGGATGAGCGCACCGCGCTCGCGCCGCCGCACGATTGTTTTGTGCGCGGCGCTGGTCGCCCTCGGCGCGTGCGAGAATCGACGAAGTACTCCGGCAATCGATTCCTCGGTTCCTCTACGTCCCGCCAACATCGGATCTACGGGCGCGCCCGCGGCCACAACTTGGGACACCCGGCTTGGCCCTGTGTTACTCATCGGCGGACCGTCGGCCGACCTCGCCACCATCGTCGTTGGCGATTCCTCACGCGCCGCCGGCGACACTATCACTGAGCGCGAAGCCATCGCAATTCGATCGACACCGGCGCTTCTCATCGGTCGAGGCGACTCGGTTCAAATCGGGCTCCTCCAGGAAGTGCACTCGCCCAAAGGCGATGAGGACTCCGAGTGCACAGGCTGGCCGGCCTGGAAAATCACGAGCGCGAAGGCGGGCGCCACGCTCGCGTCCTGGTCAGTGGGATTCGTCGGCGCTACGGTGCAGCCAGTGCGCATGGACTCGATCGAGAGTCTGAGCCGCGCAGACTCCGCTCGGCTCGCCGCCGATGCGACGCGCCTCGCGTCGACACTTCCCGGTGGAGGCGGCGAACGTTTCACCGGGCTGCCGTTCACGGTCACGTCGCTCTGGCGCTTTCGGGCGGGGCCAGGAGCCGAGGGCCTCGTCGCGAATCTCGTTAGGCATGTCAACCAGGAGGCCCGGCCGCTCGAGGAGCGAACGCTCGTTATCGCGGAGCGCGACAGTAGCCGCCGTGATGACCGCTTCAATCTGTCGTACTACGATCGATCCCAAGGCGCCGAAGAGACCGTCGAAAGCCGCGAGGTCTTGGCGCTTGCGCGAGCGGCAGCGGATGCGCAGCCAATGCTCGTGGTCGGTCGCGATTATGGGGACGGAATGGCATACGCGCTCATTCAGCGCGATCCGTCCGGGCGCTGGCGCGAGAAATGGCATAGTCCCAGGGGCCGCTGCAAGTAGGCCGCCTTCTCTACTCGATGCGCGCGAGCGTTGCGGGTGGTGTCGCGCGGCCACCGATGCCCGCCAGCGCGGCGAGCGTGAGAACATACGGCAGCGCGAGCACGAGTTGATATGGGATGTCGAACCCCGTGGCTTGTGCGAGGTACTGAAGGGAGGTCGTCGCCGCAAATAAGAGAGCGGCCAACCCGACGCCAATCGGTTTCCAGCGACCAAGCACAACGATCGCTATCGCGATGAAGCCACGGCCGGCAGACATTCCTTCGACGAAGGTTCCAGCCTGGGCGAGCACGAGCACGCTGCCGGCGATGCCGCCTAACGCTCCGGCAACGATGGTTGCCACGAGTCGATAACGGCGAACCGGTATGCCTGCCGCTATCGCCGCGGCTGGGTTCTCGCCGATCGCGCGAAGCGCGAGACCGGCGTGCGTCTTCTTGAACCACCACCAAGTGAGCGGCACGACGGCGTACGCGAAGTAGGTCACCGCCGGTTGCGCAAACAGAGCGACGCCAACGACGGGCAGCCGCGCCAGCAGCGGAATTGCCAGCGGAGTGCTGGTCTGAATGGACAGCGCCGCGCCACTGGCGCCGTAAAGAGTCCGGTAGAGCGTCCCGGTCGCGCCAAGCGCGAGCAGAGTGATCGCGGTGCCGGTGATGATCTGATCCGCGCCCATGCCTAACGTCGCGGCGGCGAAGACGAGCATGATGAGTATGCCTGCTGCGGCGCCGGTCGCGTAGCCGAACGCATTCCCACCGTGTGTTGCGCCCACCAGGGCACCGAAGGCGCCTCCAAGAATCACACCCTCGAGCCCAATATTGATCAGGCCCGCTCGCTCGACCAGCAGTTCTCCGCTTGCCGCGAGGAACAGTGGCGTCGCCGTCCGAATCGTCGCTTCCGCGAGAGCGCTCGCCAGCGTGCCGCTCATGTGTTGAGTTCGGGCTCGCGCGATTCCGAAGGTGCCACTCCTTCAGATGGCTTCGATGCCGCGCCCACCTCGAGCGGCCAAGCGACGATCAACCCGAGGATGATCATCGCTTCGACAATGGAAACGACAACAGACGGAACCCCCGCATCGCGCTGCATTGCCGAGGCTCCCGCCTCCAGGGCGCCGAACAACATACCGCTTGCCACGACGGCCAAGGGATCGAGCCGCGCGAGTAAAGCGACGGCGATCCCGGTATAACCATACCCAGGTGAGATGTTCTCGTAGAGAGCGAATGTCACTCCGGTGAGTTCGATTGCGCCTGCCAGGCCCGCGATCGCTCCGCTGAGAATGAACGCCCGACTCGTGGTTCGCACGACGTCGATCTCGCCTGCGACTTGCGCAGCGTCGGGATTTGCGCCCACGGCCCGCAATCGGAAGCCCGCAGCGGTGAAGCGCAAAATCCACCAAGCGACACTGGCTGCTGCGATAGCGATCCCGAATCCCGCGTGAAGACGCGAGGCCGGCAAAATGCGCGGCAGCCGTGCGGCCATCGCGATCGTCGCCGATTGCGGGTAGATGTGTTGGGACTCCTGAAGCGGACCGCGCACGAGGTATCCCACGAGATCGAGCGCGACGAAGTTGAGCAAAATCGTACTGATCACCTCCAGTACGCGGAATCGCGCTCGAAGTAGCGCGGCGATGCCGGCCCACGCGCCTCCGGCGCAAGCTCCAGCAAGGAGTGCGATCCACGAGCTCGCGTAGCTCGAGCCGACGCCGGGAATCAGCGAAATTCCCGCGGCGGCAGCCGCACCTGCGAGCAACTGGCCCTCGGCGCCGATGTTGAACACCCCGGCTCGAAATGCGAGCGCCACAGAAAGCCCGGTGAGAATCACCGGTGTTGCTCGAACGAGCGTTCCAGACGCAATGGCGTAGCTAGACCCGAGCGAGCCGCGAAAGAGCGCGAGCATTCCCGCCTCGGCATCGAAGCCCAAAGCCGCCAGAAGAATTGGAATGAGGACGACGACGCCCCCGAGCATCAACGCTGCTCGGATGACTGCATTGGGTACTCGCCAGCGAGGTCGAAGCGTCATTTGCCGACCATTGAATTCTCGTTCGATCTGTCGCTGCTCGCGCAACCGATTAGGATTGCGTCGGTGAGTCTCTCCATTCCCGCTGACGTCACTCGACACGCCGCCGCAGCGACGAACGTAGACGCCGATCCTCGCCGCTGGCGAATGCTCGGGCTGCTGGCCTGTGCGGAGCTGCTCGGCATGTCGTTGTGGTTCGCCGCCAGCGCCGTATCGGCCCAGTTAGGCGCACGCTGGCACTTGAGTCCTTCGTCGTTAGGCTGGCTCACCGCAATCGTCCAACTCGGTTTCGTCATCGGCACCGCCATTTCGGCATTGCTGAACCTCGCGGACATTCTTCCGTCTCGGCTGCTCTTCTCAGTCTCGGCGTTGCTCGGTGCGACCGCTAACGCGGCAGTCGTTCTCACACCAAGCTACCGCGGTGTGCTTGCGTGTCGCTTGCTGACCGGATTCGCGTTAGCCGGAGTCTATCCGCCGGCGATGAAGATGATATCAACATGGTTCCGCGCTCGAAGGGGACTCGCTGTCGGAACCATTGTCGGCGCGCTCACGGTCGGGAAGGCGGGACCATATCTCGTGCACGCAATGCCGGGTGCTGGCGTTCGGCCAGTCGTTCTCTCGGCGAGTGTCAGCGCGGTGGCTGCGTCCATCCTCGTCCTGCTGTTCTATCGGGATGGCCCGTTCCCCTTTCCGCCACGCCGGTTTTCATGGACCTTGGTTGGCACCGTTGTTGGAGAGCGGCGCTTTCGACTCGCAACGGGGGGCTATCTCGGGCACATGTTCGAGCTGTACAGCGCTTGGACGTGGATTCCCACTTTCATCGTCCTGAGCGCGGCCGCTTCGGGAATGCCGGCGAGCCCCAACCGTGAGGCGCTCGCTGCTCTCGTCGCGTTTTCTGCGATTGCCATTGGTGGGTTGGGTTGCGTATGGGGCGGAATCGTCGCTGATCGGCGCGGCCGCGAATGGCTGGTGACTGTCGCGATGGCCGCCAGCGGCGCCTGCGCGCTTCTGATTGGCTTCACCTTCGGCAAAACTCTCTGGCTGCTCGTGCCGGTGTCATTGATTTGGGGTTTTTTCGTCATCGCCGATTCGGCCCAGTTTAGCGTCCTCGTAACCGAATCGGTTCCGCCACATGCCGTCGGCACGGCGCTTACTGTTCAGACGTCCATCGGGTTTCTCCTGACGATGATATCGATCCAGCTCGTGCCGCCGGTTGCCGCGGCGATTGGATGGCGATGGGCGTTCGTCATGCTCGCCGCCGGGCCGGTAGTCGGAATCGCCGCCATCCAACAACTCCGGCGCTCGATCACGCCAGACCGAGCATCGCTCGCCCCGCCGCCTCGCGGTCGTTAGGCACTTCCAGCAGCCGTCCGGCATGCACCGCGACTACGCGCGTCGCCAGAGCGAGCACCTCGTCGAGATCGCTCGAGTACACGATGACCGCCGCGCCGCGGGCCGCCGCCGCACGCAGACGGGTGTGCACCGCCGCCGTCGCGCGTATGTCGAGACCTCGCGTTGGATTCTCGGCCACGATTAACTCCGGCCGATCACTCAACTCGCGGGCCAGGACGACCTTCTGTTGGTTTCCACCCGACAACGCGCTCGCGGCGACGTCCGCCGACGGCGCGTGAACGTCGTATTCGCGAATGAGCCGTTGCGTACCCTCTCGACGCTCGCGCCAGTCAATTCGCCCGCGCCGGCGCCCCGCGCCCTTCAACGCCACATTCTCGGTGAGCGAAAAACCAAGTATCAGGCCCTCGCGATGGCGATCCTCTGCAATGAGCGCTGGCACGCCCCGTCGCTCGAGCATTCCACGAACGGGAGTCACCCTTCCTGCTATAGCGCGCAGCAGGAGCTGATGGCCGGAATCCTCGAGCGCGGCAATGCCAACGACCTCATGCTGTCGCGCCTCGAGATTCGCGTCGAACACTCGTTCCACGCCGTGAACGTCCGCAACCGTCACGGAGGAAAGGCGAAGCACAATTTCTCCCGTTGCGGCGGGCATCTCATTCACGTCCGACGTCTGTGATGGAGCGCCGAGCATCGCCTCTGCAAGACGATGCGTGGTCGTGTCCCGCGCCGGCGACGAAAATACCGTAGCGCCGTAGCGCAGCACCGTGACTTCATCGGCAATGCTGAGTGCCTCCGAGAGCTTGTGTGTGATGAGGATGACTGATCCGCCTCCGTCCGCGAATGAGCGCAACCAGCTCAACAAGTCTTTCGCTTCCGCTGGCGCGAGAACCGCCGTCGGCTCGTCCATGATCAGAAGTCGGGCGCGTCTCGCGAGAGCCTTCAGAATCTCCAGTCGCTGTTGGGCACCGACACCGAGAGATTCGACGCGTGCGCCCGGATCGAGCGGAAGTTGTGTCGCCCGCGAGATCGAGCGAACATCGGCCGCTGCCCGTGCTCGAGAATACCTTCCGTGGCCGCCTAACGCGATGTTCTCGGCGACGGTCATCGCCGGTATGTTGGTGAAGTGCTGGTGAACCATCCCGATGCCAGCTTCGATGGCGCGGGCCGGGGAGCCCAACCGCACCTCTCGATCATCGAGAAGGATTCGTCCTGAATCGGGCTGGAGCAAACCAAATGCAACACGCATCAGCGTGGTTTTCCCCGCTCCATTCTCACCCAGGATTGCGTGCACCGTTCCGGAGCGAACCAACAGCTGGGCTCCGTCGAGCGCTCGCGTCGGCCCGAAGCTCTTTGCGATTCTTTCGAGTCGCAGCGAGGGCGCGCGAGCCATGTACTCGCTCACAGTCCCGTTGGCGCTTCGATGAAACGAGCCTCGATACCCAGCTCGCTGGCTATCCGCTCACCGAGAGCGCGCACGCCAAGAGTCTCGGTCGCGTAGTGGCCGGCGTAGATGATCACGAGACCGTGATCGCGCGCCTGCACTGCCGTGTGGTGCGGGCCTTCGCCAACGATCATCGTATCGATGCCGCGCTCCAATGCCTCACGAATCGTGTCCGTGTCGGCACCTGCGCCGGTGCAGATCCCCCAGTGTCGCGTCACACGATCCGACGCGAAGGGCGTGACGATAGCATTGCCACCAAACTCGGTCGCGAGAGCCCGCGCGCTGCCGACGAGCGTGCTGGTAGACACAGCACTCGTGCCACTCAGACCCACTTCGATCGTCTTGTATCGCGCAAAGCCCGCGTTTGGCGTTAGGCCCAAGCGTTTGGCTAGGAGCACGTTGTTGCCGATCTCGGGATGGAGGTCGAGCGGTAGGTGCGACGAGTATACAGCCACGTCGTTCGCGATGAGCTTCGCCATGCGCTCGTACACCGGGCCAATCAGCGGTTGCGCGCCGCCCCAAAACATGCCGTGATGTACGAGAAGCAAATCCGCACCGACGCGTATTGTCTCGTCAACCGTGAACGAAGAGAAATCGACGGCGGTCGCGATTCGCCGCACGTCGCGCCGGCTCGTGATCTGCAGGCCGTTGAGTGCTCCTGGATAGTCGGGAATTTCCGCCGTTCGAAGCAGTACGTCGAGCCGCGCGCCGATCGATTGAGCGTGTGCCATTCGCGGCGCCTAACGGGCGGCGGCGGGGATGTTCGGAACGCTGAACTTTCCTTCGAGCATCAATGCGCGCGTGGAGTCGACCGCTCGTTGCGTTGCCGGCGGAATGCGTGAAACAAGGCGCGGATTGAGGACGAGATTCACGACCTCCTCGCGCATGCCAAGAGTGACAACGCCAGGCGTGAACTTATGGTCATGGACCGCGCGCGCCACCGTCAGGAACGCGTGCGGCAGGTCGATCGCAACGCTACCGAGGGTGACCTCGGGTGCGAGGTCGTTCTGATTCGAATTGCTTCCGAATACGTACGCGTGCCTCGCCTCGCGCACCGCCTGAAAGATTCCAAGGCCTGCAGCGTCGGCATTCTGGAAGATCACGTCGACGCCGCTCGCTAACTGAGCGAGCGCTTGTTCCTTTCCAGCGCTGACATCATCCCAGTTACCGATATAGCCGGTTATCACCTTCGCCTTCGGGTTCACCCGGCGTACGCCTGCCTCGAAAGCGTGGAAGCTCTCGCGAACTGGGGGCAGCTCGGTGCCGCCAATGACCCCGATCCGATTAGAGCGGGTCATGACGCCAGCGATCATACCGGCGAGGTAGGACGGTTCGGCGAACCCGAACACCATCCCGGAAACGTTGCCGCTCGCCGTATTGCCCGAAGTCACGACGTACTGTGTTTTCGGATAGGAGGGACCAACGGCCTTGGCGGCGTCCTGGAACTCGAATCCGTGGCCGAAGACGAGATCGTACCCCTGGTTGCCATACTGACGGAAGTTCTCCTCGAACTCCGCCGGGGTTTTCGTCTGGATATGGCTGATCTTGGCGCCAAGCGAGTCGCGAATGCGGAGCAAACCTTGATACGCGCCACCGTTCCAGGATTGATCCGAGATTGATCCTGGGGTCAGGAGCGCAACTCGGAACGCGGATGCGCCGGCCTGCGTGTCCGCTTGTGCAGGGCGCTTGGTGGAGCTACAGGCCGCAAGGCTGATCGCGAGGAGAAGGGATTTGTGGAAGCCCGTGGATAACTCTCGATAAAGCTCGAGCATATGCGCTCTAAGCGATTGTATCACTGACACTTATGTACCTGTGGATTATCGAGCGAGCGGGCCGCCGCGTAAGGCCAGTCTGTGGCGGTATTATAGTGGTTTGATGTCGCCGATGTGCCGCAAAAATGACTACGCTCCGTCGCCTAACGGAACTCCTCGCGCGCATCCCTGAGGATCAACTCCATTAGCCGCTCTAGGTCGTCTGGCGAGTAGAACGACATCCGAATGGTCCCGTTTGAATCGCCGCTGAGCTGGATTTGGACGTCGGTCTGTAGATAGTGCCGAAGCTGATCCTCGATCTGGCGGAGCGCCGGACTTCCCTTGCGAGTCGCCGTAAGCGACCGATCGGTCTCGGTGCGACTACGTTCCGAACCGTTCCTTCTCAGCCGAACGCGCTGTTCTGTCTGCCGCACGCTAAGCCCGTCAGCAATGATTTGGTTGGCGATTGCAATCGCATCCTCATCTGCAATGCCAGCGAGCGCTCTTGCGTGTCCGCCCGATAACTTTCCCGATTCGACGAATTGCTGAATCGGATCCGGTAACGTGAGTATCCGAAGCAGATTCGTGATGGTACTTCGGTCCTTGCCGACGGCCTCGGCCACCTCCTGATGCGTCAGCGAAAACTCGCCAAGGAGGCGCTGGTACCCTCGTGCCTCCTCGATGGCGTTGAGATCTGAGCGTTGGAGATTCTCGACCAGCGCGAGAACGAGCAACGTCTGATCGTCGAAGTCGCGGACGACGGCCGGAATTTCCTTCCATTGAAGGTTCGTGACTGCACGGAGCCGTCGTTCGCCGGCGACGAGCTCGAAGTTGTCTCCCTTCCGGCGCACAGTAATCGGCTGGAGGAGTCCGTTCGCCTTGATCGATACTTCGAGTTGAGCGAGGGCCTCGGGATCGAACTCGCGCCGCGGCTGGTATGGGTTCGGTCTGATTCGCGAAGTCGCAAGCAGTTGGAGCTCTGACGCTGGGACGCTTGCGGTTTGCGTTGATCCGATGAGCGCCTCGAGACCGCGGCCGAGCCGGCGTGGCTTTTCAGTGCTCATAGCACCTGCTCCGAGTGTCCGCCTACCACTTGGACGTCAGTGTGAGAGACCGTCGCCGAGGGCTGATGTCGCACGGATGCACGCCCGATCAGCTCCCGCGCCACGCCCATGTACGCCTGAGCGCCGACGGAGGCGACGTCATACAGAATAATCGGCTTGCCGAAGCTGGGCGCCTCGGCGAGGCGGACGTTCCGCGGAATCACTGTTTCGAAGACCTTACTGCCGAAGTATTCGCGTGCTTCAGCGGCTACCTGACGGGAGAGATTGAGGCGCGCGTCAAACATGGTGAGGAGGACGCCATCTATCGCTAGCGACTCGTTCACGCTTCGTTGAACCAGATGAACGGTATTCAGGAGCTGGGACAGGCCCTCGAGAGCGTAATACTCGCACTGAACCGGGATAAGCAGCGCATCCGCGGCGGCGAGCATATTCACTGTGATCAGGCTCAGCGACGGCGGGCAGTCGATCAAGACGTAATCGTAGTCGTTCGAGATCTCAGCGAGCGCAGTCCGCATTGCGCGGTCACGACTCGGATGATCGACGAGCTCGACTTCGGCGCCGGCGAGCTCCGGCGTCGCCGGCAGTAAGTCGAGGTGACGAAACTGCACCTCGCGCAGGATGGCGGTACGGACCGTCGTGCTGCCGATGAGTACATCGTATATGGTAGCGGCAATCGAGTCTCGAGCGATGCCGAGGCCGCTCGTCGCATTTCCTTGTGGATCGCCATCAACGAGGAGGGTGCGCTGCTCAGCGGCCGCAAGACTCGCGGCAAGGTTGACGGCTGTGGTGGTCTTCCCAACCCCACCCTTCTGATTTGCTACGGCAATAATTCTGGCCACGGAGCTCTGCGCGTCAGAGGTCCCCCAATATAGGCAGCGTGACGCGCGCGGGCGAAGAAGTTTCACGTGAAACAAACTCCGACGACCTCATTGGCATAAATCCTCCAGTGCCACGTGGAACCAAATTGCAAATACCAACATCCTGGCTCTAAGAACGCTATGATCATGTTATAGTGTCGTTATTATCTCGCGACAAACTGCCATGCGGCCGTGACGGTCACCTGAACCCTTTGCTGTCCGGGTTCTATCGGCGTCGGCGCCGCTCGCACTGCATCCATCATCGCCGTGACACGGTAGACAGGCCGAGGCCCCGTATCGGCCGTGCCAAGTTGTATGAGTGAGCCAAGCGTACCACCGGCGGCTCGCGCCATCGCTTCTGCATCGCTCCGCGCGCGTCCCACTGCTTGGGTCAGGGCCTCATGCCGCGCCGAATCCGCGTTGGATGCAAAGAAGTCCAGCGAGTTGATCTGGTTCGCGCCCTTCGCGAGAGCGGTATCGAGCAAACTCCCGATCTGGTCGATCCGCCGCACTTCGACCCTAACGACGTTGCTCACTACGTATCCAATCACGCTCGTGCGCTGCGTCGCCTGGTCGAACCGCGTGTCAGGGGACACGCTGTAATTCTCCGTCGAGATCTGCTCTCGCGGTATTCCCAATGCGACTATGGCGTCTATGATTGCGCCCTGCCGCTGAGCGTTGTCGCGCGCCGCGGCGTTCGCCTTCGCTGCGCGAGTTTGCACACCGATGTACACAGCGGCACGATCCGGTGTCAGCTGCGCCTCACCAGTCGCCGAAGCAACAACTTGCGGATGCGGCGGATTGTTGCCAACCGCCTGCGACTGCACCCGTCGCGGCAGTGCACTTGTCATCACGACTGAGAGACAGCAACAGAACAACAACCATAAAGAGCGCTGCATCGACTCCTCCGTTCAGGATAGGCCCGTGTGAGATACACCCGCGCCGGCGAAGACGATCCTTGTCGCGCCTCCCTCTTCCGGGGCGCCTGACGAGTGCGCGCTCAGGCCAACGCAGCTGATCGCCGCCGCTTCTCGATCTCGATCAAAAGATTCTGAAGATCGTTGGGACTGACACCCGGAACGCGTGACGCCTGCGCCAGCGTCGCAGGACGAAGGGCAGAAAGCTTCTGCCGTGCTTCAACGGACAGAGATAGCATTTCCGCGTATGGTAGATCGGCATCGAGCTTAAGTTGCGCCATGCGACGCATCTTGTCGGCCTGCTCACGTTCGCGTTCGAAGTAGCCGGAGTATTTGATCTCGAGCTCCGCGGTGATCACCGCCTCCCGATCGAGATCCGCGCCGACGCCCGTTGCGGCAAAGAGATCCGATAATTTCACACCTTGACGCTTGGCGAGCTCCGTAATTCGCACGGGGTGCGCGAGCGAACTACTGCCCGCGCGCGACAACACAGGGTCGGCCAGAGCCGGCGGGATGCTCGTTACATCAGCCAGGCGGCGAGCAAGAGCTTCCGCCTCGAGGCGCCGATCGATGATGTTGCGCTCTCGCTCATCATAGATCCCAAGCTGCTTTCCGATCTCCGCTAACCGTCCGAGCGCGTTATCCTGGCGAACTGTTAGGCGGAACTCGGAGCGCGACGTGAAAAGGCGATAGGGCTCGTCTACGCCGCGAGTGACCAGGTCGTCGATGAGAACACCGATGTACGAGCTCTCGCGTCCAAGAATGACGCCGAGACGGCCGAGTGCGGCGAGGCCAGCATTCAATCCGGCGATTGTTCCCTGCCCTGCTGCCTCCTCGTATCCGGTTGTGCCGTTGATCTGTCCCGCGAAGTACAAACCAGACAGCGCGCGCACTTGTAGCGTCGCATCGAGCTGTGTCGGCGGATAATAGTCGTACTCGATCGCGTAACCGGCGCGCGTCATTCGCGCCTGCTCGAGTCCCGGAATTGTTCGCAGAATGTCGAGCTGCACATCGGCGGGCAGCGAAGTCGAAAGGCCATTCACGTAGAGCTCAGACGTGTCATGACCTTCCGGTTCGAGGAAAATCTGGTGACGCTCGGCCGCCGGGAACTTGACGATCTTGTCTTCGACAGACGGGCAGTACCGAGGTCCGCGTGACGCGATCGCCCCGCCATACATTGCTGACTTCTTGATGTTTTCGGCGATGATGTCCTTCCCTGGCTCGCCAAGGAACGTGATCCAGCAGGGGAGCTGTGCAGGGTGTCGCGTGTTGTTCTGAACCCGACGTGGAGTAGACCAGAAATGAGACCACGAATAGTCGAACTGCTCGATCTCACTCTCCTGAAGCTCGAGTCTCGACAACTCCACCGATCGGCCATCGACACGTGGCGGCGTCCCCGTCTTGAAACGCGCGACCTCGAGACCGACTCGCTCGAGTTGCTCGGCGAGATGCGTTGCCGCTGTTTCGCCGGCTCGACCACCGGAGAACTTGGTCTCGGTCCCGATGTGTATGCGACCGCGCAGAAATGTCCCGGTCGTGATCACAACGCACCGCGAGCCGAAGCGCCGACCTTCCAAAGTTTCAACGCCAAGGACGCACTTTTCGCCCTCCTCGACCAATAGACGCGCGACGGTGCCCTGAATCGTCGCCAGGGCGGGGTGTTCCTCGAGAAGATGTCTGACTGCACGTCGATAGAGACCGCGATCGCACTGTGCCCGGGGCGCCCAGACCGCTGGCCCCTTGCTGCGATTCAGCATGCGAAACTGCAATATGGCAAGATCGGTGGCCTTGGCCATGATGCCACCCAGCGCATCTACTTCGCGGACTACCGTACCCTTGGCCACTCCGCCGATTGCGGGGTTACACGACATCTGGCCAATGGTCTCCAGCGCGCTCGTAATGATCGCGACGCGAGCTCCGACCCGAGCAGCTGCAACAGCGGCCTCGGTGCCGGCGTGGCCAGCACCGACGACGATGACATCGAACTCAGCTTCGTTCGCTCGTGAGGTCGAAGGCGGCATGGGTAAAAGCTATACTGAGTCGCACACACGAGAACCGAAAAACAATGCCTCTTGCCATTCCTAGCGGCGCCCCGATCCTGTTCATCCGCCGATCCGCTTATGAACGCTCAGCTCTGAGCCGGGCCGCGATCGATGAACGCCTTGGGCTTATGTCGGACGAGTTCCGCGTCGAAGGAACGCTCGTCGTGATCGGACCGATTTCACGCGAGGACTCTATAGTCGACATCGTTTCGGAGCTCGAGGCGAGCGGCTTGACCTACTTCGACGACTTCTTCGAGCTATCTGGCAACTGGCCAGAGTGGCTGAAGCTCCTAGCCAACGCGAGCTAATCAGCTCGCGTTAGGCCTTCTTGCTTCCGTGCTTGGTGGGCTCGTCGACCGCTGCCTGCGAAGTGAGCGGTCCGCGGCGCAGCAGGCCATGCCAGCCACACTCATAGCACCAACTCGTGCGAAACCATGGCGTCAGCGTGTTCCAGCCGCGCGATTTCACCCGGAGCGTGACGGCGTCACAGTTCGGGCACCGGTCACCCTCGGGCA
>DATBBP010000269.1:0-3911 GCA_036270935.1 Gemmatimonadaceae bacterium | reverse complement strand
CGAAGGGCTCGGCGTGGAGATGAAGATCTTTTTCGAGGTGAGCGACTCCGGGCGCGGCATCGCCGCGGCCGATCAACAACACGTCTTCGAGGCCTTCTGGCGTGCGGACAAGCACCTGACGCAGCCTTCGGACGGTACTGGCCTCGGGCTTTCCGTCGCTCGTCAGCTCGCCCATCTCCTCGGGGGCGACGTCATCATCGCGAACAGTGAGGTCGGCGTCGGCAGCACCTTCATTGCGTCAATCCCGGCGCGCTATCGGCCGAAAGCTGTCGAGGCTTCCGGATTCGGTGTGGGCGCTCGTTAGGGCGTTCCAATCCGCGCGCGCGCGCGCCGCTCGCGGAATTCGGTCCGGGCTTGCGCCAACTCTCCTTCGGCCGTGGCCGCCACCGAATACGGCAGTCGCAACGTGAACGTGCTGCCGCCACCGGGGACGCTCTCCACCGAGACGTCGCCCCCCATCAGTCGCGCGAGCTGCCGGCTGATTGCGAGCCCCAAGCCAGTGCCTCGCGATTGTCGCGAGCCCGACGGACCCGCTTGCATGAACGCTTCGAAGAGCCGCTCGGCATCGTCGGCACTGATGCCCTCGCCGCTGTCGCGAACCCGCAGAACGATGCCTGCCTCTTCCGCCGCGAGACTCAGGCGCACTTCACCCATCGACGTGAACTTCACGGCATTGGCGGCGAGGTTGATCACGATCTGGCGGAATTTCGCTCCGTCGGTCGGGAACAGGAGTGGCAGCGGCGGGACGTCGACGACGAAGGCGAGCTTCTTCGCCTCGACGAGTGGTTGAAGCAGGTCGGCGACTTCGCGGACGCTTGCCGCGAGGTCGACATGCTCCACGTGCACCCTGCCGCGACCGGCGTTGACCTGCGACAAAGTGAGCACTTCCTCAATCAAGCGAAGCAGATTGCCGCCGGCATTGCCGATCCGGCGGATGTAGTCCCGCTGTAACGGCGTGAGCGGGCCGGCGAGGCCATCGTTGATCAACCCGACGAAGCCGAGGATGGCGCCGAGTGGCGTGCGGAACTCGTGCGACATCGTGGTCAGAAAGGTGGCCTTGGCGCGGTTCGCCGTTTCCGCCTGGTCACGCGCGTCGTCGGCGATCTCGCGCAGTGCGTTCGCTCGTTGGGCCGCGAAGGTCGCCGCTTCGTGCGCTTCCTCGGCGGCGCGCCTGGCTTCCTGCGCCTCCCCATAGATCCGCGCATTGTCGATCGCCATCGCGCACCGCCGGCCGAGGTCTTCAGCGAGCAGCAGGTCGGCATCGTCGTACGGCCGCTGATCGTCGGAGACGAAGGTGATTGCACCGAGCGTTCGGCCGCGCGCGCGCATCGCGACGATCAGGAACGACTGCGCTCCGAGCTGTCGCAGCACATCGCGCTGCTCGGTGTCCTCGATCTCGTCGAGCAAGTCCGGTCCCTTGACCAACGCGAACTCGGAATGATGCGTACGGATCACACGTGGGGCACCGATGGGGTCGTCGCGGCGGGGCGGGTGCAGGCGATAGAAGTCGCGGGCGAGGCTCTGCTTCGCCGCATCGGGATGAATAACCGCCACGCGACTGATGGACTCGTCAGGCTCGACGATGTCGACCATGCACCAGACGCCGAACTGGGGGAGCGCGATTCCCGCGACAGTCGCGAGAGTCGTCTCGAGATCGAGGGAATCGCCGAGACAGCGACTGGTCTCCGCGAGGAACGCAAAGCGCATCCGGCCGCGCTGTTGGGCACCTTTCGCGACCGTCGCGGTCGAGGAGCGTGTAACGCTGTCTTCGATCGAGTCAATCGTCATCGCGCGCGCCTCTTGTAAAGTGAAGCGTCGCCAGTAACGCCGAGTCGTGCTCGAGTTCGGCCTAATCGAACGGTCGGCCGCACGCTGGTGGGGGGATCCACTGTATTGAAGATAACAGGACGCGGCGACAAAAGGGGCCGCCATTCAGTCGTTCTGGCGCCCTCTATGAGAGGCGGGGAGCTGACACGGTGTAGGTCATGACATTCAGCAAGTTCAAAACCACCAGCGCGCACGCTTGGAGCGACGGCCGACAAGGAGGCGAGTCAATTGCGGCGACCGACACGAGACATCCGGCGAGCGTCCAGAAGATCGCCCCTCAAAAACGCGCGTACGCGATCGGCGCCCGAGATGTCCGGACGGTCGTACTTGACGTGACGCCAGCTGCTGAAGAGAAGAGCGGCCCATCCGCCGGCGCTCGCGATCTTCGCGCGGAAGGGGCCCGTGACACCGGGCAGTGCGCGCAACTCCGTGACGCTCTGCTGAAAGCGACCGAGGGAGACCGAGTCTCGTTCACCGCCGCGTGTCGAGAGTTGTTCCAGCTCGTCGAGCAGCGTGCCCGCAGGATCGGGGGAATCCAGTGATGGCGAGCGCTCCTCTATCGGCATTCCGTCATCGTCCGCGCGTTCGCGGGCGTTCTCGTCGGCGTCGATGGCGTCGAGGGCGCGTGTCGTTAGGCGCCAATCGACGACAAGGGGACCAACGCGGAGAGCTCGTGCTCGGGATCGCATGGCGACTCTGGGGAGAGGGAGGCGTCGCCAGAAGCGCCAAGCGCAAGGAGCTGCTTGCGGGGCTGGTGTGAACGTCCCGCTACGCTTCATTGAAGCTACGCTCGGTTCGCGCGGCGCGATAGTGTCCACGCCTAACGATGTTCGCTTGATCGACGAGGCGGCGTCATAGCCCGGTGCAGCGATCATCCCTATTCAACGAACGACTCCGGCCGACGGTCCGTCGATAATCGGGAGTCGCACCCGAAACACGGCGCCGCCTGACGCATGATTCTGGGCGTGCACTCGGCCGTGGTGTCGCTCGGCGATCGAGCGCACTATCACCAAGCCGAGGCCAATGCCTCCGGCCTTGGTCGAGAAAAATGACTCGAACAGATGCGGCTCTACGTCGTCGGGTATGCCGGGACCGCTGTCACGCACCGAGACCTCGATCTCGCCCACACATGATTCGGTCTGAACGACGACGAAGCGTTCGGTCTTCGACGTCGATGCCGCTTCGAGGCCGTTGATGGCAAGATTGAGCACCGCCTGCTCAAGCTGAATTCGATGACCGATGACAGACGGTAGTGTCTGGGCAAGCGACAACTCCAGACGCGTGTGCCGAAGTCTCGCATCGTAATTCAGCAGGCGAACGGCTTCCCGACAGACTTCGTTCAGATCGACCGGCGTAGCGACTAGCTCATCCTTTCGTAGGAGGCGTCGCACGCCTTCGATCACCTCCACGGCGCGCGCGTCGTCGGCAACGATGTTGTGGAAGATTTCGCGTGCCGCGCCTTGATCTTGAGAAGACCGCGCCAGCAGCCGAGCGCCTGCCTCCGCATTAGCGCGAATCGCGGCAAGTGGCTGGCGAAGCTCATGAGACATTGTCGCCGCCAGCTCGCCGATGAGGGCAACACGCGCCATGTGTGCGACCTGGCGTTTCGCCTCTTCGAGCGCGCGCGCGGCCCGCGAGCTGGCGATGGCAGCAGCGATGATCCCGCTTGCCGCCTCGACGTGCCTAACGAGCATCGGCGTCCAGCCGCCGTCGTTCACCAAGGTCAGCACGCCAACGGAGCTCCCGTCGGCCACCAGCGGAATCTCGAGTCGGGCGCTGTCCGACGCGGCCGCTAGCGAAGCCGTGGAGAACGCGGCGTTATCGTGTGTGGCATCGGCGTCCTTACGCCAGAATATCCGCGATGGAAGTCCGAGCCGCGGCTCGGGGTGCTGAACGAGCATCGCCGCAGTTGCTCGTGCGTATGTGGCGAGGCGAGCCAGAGCGTCGTCGGGCCGGCGCAATCCGTTGCCGAGTGAATGCTCGGCCGCATCCGCCTTCAAATTCGCAATCATTTGCTCGTAAGCCGCCTGCTCGTCGAGCGCCAATTGAGCACGTTTGCGTCGTCGTCGCTCGAGCAGGAGGAG
>DATBBP010000268.1:0-4432 GCA_036270935.1 Gemmatimonadaceae bacterium | reverse complement strand
AAACAGACCCAACCTTCGCGAAGTCCGCTCGTGAGGGGCGGAGGCGTGCCACATCCATTGAGGTGGCGTCTGTCCGCACGTCGCCGATCGGGGAAATCAACGACTTCCCCGAAGAGGCGACGCTCCGCCACCCGACGCTCCACCGCCTTCGGTAGAACGTCCCATACGTGCCACTCTACTCCGTCAGAATCCAAGAAAGTTCGATAAGCCATACGATCGACCTCGTCCGCCAGGACTCACTAAGGCAGACTTGATGCCAGTTTACGCTTGCGCTCGCTGTGACCACGACGTATGGTGCCACACGCGATGCGGCGTGTCTGGTTACTTGTGCAGAGGGTGCATGGCGAAAGGCCACATACTACTCGCCCATGGAAATCGAGACTGCCAAACGATTTACGGCAGCGTCCTCGTGTATGAAGGCTTCCAGGTCGACATTGCCGAGGACGCCGATTCGGCGATCCGGAAGCTTTCGATCAAGAGCTATGATCTCGTCGTCGCCGACCTGTACCTCGAGAGCACGGACGACGAATGCCTTGTTCGAAGGCTTCGACGCGATTCGTCGTTGACGAACGTGCCCGTCGTCGTCCTCACCGGCTGGACGACCGAGGCTCATCGCCAAATCGCGTCGGACGCGGACGCAGACGACTTTCTTGCCCTCCCCACCAGGCCACGCGATTTGGTTGACGCGGTCGTCTCGCTGCTCAGCAAGCCTCGCCGGCAAACGCCACCAGGGACCGCCCGCGATCGAGATGATCGTTCGACCGCGCACGAGATCTGAACGTCGGGCCAGGCACGTCGGCTGCACTATGTGCACGGGTACAGATCATGGACTACCTGTGCGGGCTCGCATCGGTGCCGCGTCGCTACTAATTGTCAGCTCTCTCGCAGCGCCCAGAGCCGCTCACACACAGCAGGCCGGTTCAGCCACGTTCTTCCGAGCGTCGGACATCGCCTGGTGGACTGGGTTCTCTGCCGCGTCGATCGGTCTGTCGCATCTCGATCCGGCGATAGCCGAGTACTTCCAGACATCGGACCATCAGAAGAATTCGCGGATGCGTAAGGTCGCCGAGGCCTTCACGCACGTTCAGGAGACGACGCTCACCATCGGCGGGCTGGTCACGTATGGCGTCGCGCGGCTCGCTGGCGCCCGTGACGTCGAGGCCGTTGCGCTCCACGCGACGGAAGCCCTCGTCGCCTCGAGCATAACGAGTCAGGTCATCCGCGGGCCGCTCGGGCGGGCGCGCCCAAAGGACGCGCGACCCATTTTCGAGGACCAGTACGAGTTCCACTGGTTCGATGGATTCACGCACTTCCAGTATCGCGCCTTCCCATCGATTCACTCGGCGTCGGCATTCGCGGTGGCGACGGCGATCGTGACCGAGACACACTACCGATCGCCGAGCTCGACGTGGTACGTCGCGCCGATAGCCTACACCTTCGCCGCCGGACCGGGCTACGCCCGTATGTATCTCGGCCAGCACTGGGCGAGCGACATCCTCATGGGCGCGTTCGTCGGTACGTTCTACGGACAGCGCATTGTGAGCTACGCGCACGCCCATCCGACGAACAAGGTCGATCGGTTCTTTCTTGGCTCGGCGACGCCGGGGCTGACGATCGTGCCACTACACGACAGGCTGCTCGTGAATTATGCGGTCGGTTTTTAGGAATTTCGGCAAACGCCTCGAGCGGCGAGCCCCTCAGATCAAGCCCTTCAATGCCTCCCTGAGTCTCGGCTCGAGCGCCTCGATGTCCGCAACCGCCACCGCGCCAACGCTGAGCCGGAACCAACCGTCGTCCAGCTCCGAGCCGAACGCCTGAAACTGCACCATGGCCAGCCCCGCCGCGCGTAACAGATAGCGACGAATCGATTCGTTCGTGTCGAGCGTCTCGCCGTCTGCGGTGCGACGACCGGCAAGATTGAATCGGACACTCAGGTAGATCGCCCCCTGCGGACTCGTTGCTTCGACCGGGTATCCTTCGCTCTCGAGCGTGCCGAGCACGCGTGCGAGCGCATCGAGACGCTTCTGCACTTCCGGACGCATCTTCGCGTGAAATGCGTCCATCCCCGCGTCATCGGCGAGCAGCTGCGCCGTCGCGATTTGCTCCGCGCGCGGTGCCCACGCTCCGACGTGGCCGAGTACGTCGGACATTCGCTTGATCACGTCGGCGGGACCGACCGCCCAACCCACACGAAGTCCCGTGGCGGCGAAGGACTTGGAGATCGCGTCGATGAGAATGGTGTACGGCAACATTTCGGGACGCAGGACGACCGGATTCACGTGCCGCTCGTCGCCGAAGGTTAGCATCCAATAAACCTGATCATACAACAGATAGAGCGGTCGCTCGCCCCCGGCTCGCTCACGTCGCGCATTCTCCGCCAGCACGAGATCGCAGATCTCCGTCAATGTCTCGGCGTCGAATAGCGTTCCGGTGGGATTGAGCGGCGAGTTGAGCACGAGCATGCGCGCGTCGCGCAGCACGCGCGCAAGCATCGGCGCCGTCGGCAGGAAGTTCGTGTCCGCATCGCAACGCACCGTCACCTGCTCGGCGCCAATGAGCTGCGAGTAGTAATTGTTGTTCCACGACGGCACGGGAAACACGACGCGGTCGCCGGGATCGACGAGCACGCGATAGGCGCCGTAGATCGCCGGTCGCGCGCCGGATGTCACCAGCACCGACGGCAGCGCATACGAAAGTCCGAGGCGCCGAGTATAGAACTCACTAATCGCGCGCCGCAGGGGCTCGACGCCGTCCGACGGCGGATAGTTGGTGTGACCGGCCTGCAGCGCGGCCGTCACGCCGTTGAGGAGCGACTTTGGAATCGAGAACTCCGCGGGGCTGAAATCGCCAACCGTGAGATTGCAGATCGGTTTGCCTGTCGCGGCGAGCGCCCGCACTTCGGCGCCGATTGCGAGAATGAGCGAGCCGGCAAGCTCCTGCGCGATTGTCGATACCCGCGCGCGTGCCGGCACAGCTTCGTCTTTCGCTGGTCGTCTCTCGACGGAGGTGGAGCGGGAAGTAGCGCTTCGCGGGGAGAGCTCGATGCCGGCGTCCTTCACGTCGTCCTCGCTTGTTAGCTGGTGGGATTTCGCTATTCGAACAATAACGAAATGTGCACCCGCTGCCGCGGCCAGTCACGCACCCCCGCCATGGCGCTTATGGCGAAGCCGGCGAATCGCTTGTCGGAGGCGGAACGGGCGCCGGACGGTCGACGCGACGACGACGTTCGTTCTCGGCGTCGGCGTCGGGCGATACGCGGAGGAATTCTCCGAGCGATGCGCCACTGGTGCCGGCGAGCTTCTCGTACTCCGCGAGCGGGATGACGACGACGTCTCCCGTGTCATGATGAATGAGCTGGGGACCATCGACCAACGCCCTTCGGATGATGTCTCCGAGCGAGCGTTGCGCGATGTGAAACGACCAGCGGAGGGAGCCGGGCGCGGCCATATCTATCCTTTCGGAAGTAGCGGGAACCAAACGCTACGCGAGGTGCGTGCCGTCGGATTTCTACGCGCCGTTCGGCGTCATCGTTGTCGCCGTGGGGCGTACCTAACGAGAGCTTCGAATCAAGCTCTGACGAACATCGCACTACGACGGTTCGGCCGAAAGGCTCTTGGGCTGTTCCATTCCGTGACGGCGAGATCGACGAACTCCCGAATGCGGCCGATCGACAGCAAGTCTGCCGGCGTCTCTCCCTTCAGCTCTGGCGCCGGGGCACTGAGCCACGCGCGAACATCATCATCGTGCGGGAAAATGTCACGCAAAACAGCGAGCGCGAAGCGGACCTCACGCAGCTCCTCGGCGCCGGCGAGTGCGAAGGAGCGTCGCGACGCATCGAGTACGAGGTGAAGGAGCTCGGCGATCTCACTCAAAGCGACAGACTCGGAATCTGCTTCGCCGAGCCACTGCGCCAGCTGGTTCCTGTTCATTATCATCGTCCCACCGCCACATCATACGTTGACCGAGTGCGACATCTCCCTCCCGATCGCTGGCCACGGCGGCGTAGCCAAATTCGGCGTTTATTCGGGGACAGGCAAGGTATGGAAAACGAAGGCGAGGACAAGCTCTCGCTCTGATTCTTTGCGTGACCGTGACATTTGGTGACGGGCGACGGGCGACGGTTCCCCGACAACGCTCCGGCCTCCATGATACGTAGCTAGTACGCCAAACCGGACCGTCTCAATCCTGGAGAACGCGATGCACCGATCGCTTTTCGGAGCGGCGACCCTGTCTGGGGTGTCGCTGCTCGTTTGTATTGTTGGTTGCCGAGGAACGGCGGTTACCGCTGGTGTCCCGCAGGTCGCACCGGCGCCGACCACCACGACTGCGGGTCGCGGTGGCGGAGGCGGACGACCGTCGGCCGTCGACACGACGCGCTACGTTCGAACGACGCCCCCTTCCGATCCCATCATCAAGGACATGTGGGAAGAGG
>DATBBP010000267.1:0-17482 GCA_036270935.1 Gemmatimonadaceae bacterium | reverse complement strand
CAGCTCGGGGAGGAACGCGGCTGTCCCAAAGACGACGACGACCCGCGCATCTACGCACTCCAGGCGTTGATGCAGATGGACGCCGAGTCCGCAATTCCGATTCTCAGACAAGTGCTGGCCAAGCGTGACTCGTGCAGCGAGAGTCTGCGAAAGCAAGCCGTCTTCATCGTCTCGCAAAAACGCAGCGACGAGGCAACGGATCTCTTGCTTCAGGTCGCGCGCGCCGACCCGAGCCCCGAAGTGCGTGCCGACGCCATCCAGTGGTTAGGCCAGGCGCGATCGCCGCGCGCTGCGGCCGCGCTCGATTCCATCGCCGCCAACGCAACCGATGACGATGTGCTCGACAAAGCCATCTTCGCACTTTCGCAAACCCGAGACGAACGCTCTGACGCGGCGCTGCGTCGTATCGCGGCCGACGAGCACAAGTCCACGCATGCGAGAACGCAGGCCATCTTCTGGTTCGGCCAGACCCATCGCGACGCCGACGACATGCGCTTCCTGCGCGAGCTCTTCGGCCGCACGCGAAGCGAGGAAATTCAAGGAAGCATCATCCAGGCGATGTCGCAGGCCCACACGCCGGAGGCCATGCGTTGGCTGATCGAGATCGCCCGCGACAAGTCGATCTCCATCGAAGCCCGAAAGAACGCGCTCTTCTGGGCCGGCCAGAGCGGCGCCGACGTGCGCCAGCTCGTCGATCTGTACGACGAGATGAAGGGCCAGTCCGACATTCAGAATCAACTCATCTTCGTCTTCTCGCAGCGGCGTGACCGCGAGGCCGTCGACAAGCTGATGGACATCGCCAAGAACGATTCGGATCGCGATCTCCGCAAGCAGGCCATCTTTTGGCTCGGCCAGAGCCGCGATCCCCGTGTTCAGCAGTTCATCCTCGACCTCATCAATCGGTGAGCTCCATGTCGTTGCGTGGAATGATCGGCGTGCTCGTGCTCGCACCCTCTGCGGTGCTCGCCCAGTCGCTCGGTCGACAGATCGACCGCGTGCGTGACGGCACCGTGCGTTTCACCTATGCCTCACGACCCGGTCTCTGTGGCGACGGGCGCGAGACGATTCGCACCGGCCCGGCGATTATCGTGCTCCCAAACATGTTCGGCTACGGTACGAGTAATATGGACGTCTGCTTTGCGGGTCCGGTGCGCGTGGCAATCGGCCGCTCGAGCGGCGAGACGGTGAGTTATCGGGTGCATGTCGGTGGCCGCTGGAGCACGGACGATGACGCGACCGACCTTGGCGTCGTCTCCGCTCCCGACGCGGCGCGCTACCTGCTCGACGCCGCCGCGCGATCGAACGCACGCAACTCCGTGTACGCGCTCGCCGCCGCGGTCTTCGCCGACAGCATCGATCTCGTGCCCGATCTCGCCCGTGTGGCCCGCAACGAGCAACTGCGCCAGGAGCTGCGCCAGCGCGCCGTATTCTGGATCGGCACGTACGACGATGAGAACTCGACCCGGAAGCTCCATGAGCTCGCATCCGAAACTCGGCTCGACGACGAGATCCGCGGGTCGGCGATTATCGCGTTAGGCAGAGACGATATGTCCGAGGATGATGTCGCGTGGCTTCGCTCCCTCTATCCCAACGTGACGGAAAAATTACGGGACAACGTCTTCCTTGCCGTCTCGCGCTCCGACAGTCCCAAGGCGTCGCGGTGGCTCGTAAGCGTTGTCACCGACGATCACGAAACCGAACATACGCGCGAACAAGCCATGTTCTGGCTGGGCCAGGGACGCGCGCCGACGAACGATCTCGTTAGGCTCTACGATCAGTTGTCCCAGGTCTCGCTGCGCCGACACTACACGTTCGTGCTCTCGCAGCGGCGCGATCGCGAAGCCCTCGACAAACTGATCGACGTCGCGCAGCACGACGCAGATCGCGACGTGCGCCACCAGGCCATGTTCTGGATTGGGCAGAGTAAGGATCCGCGCGCACTCTCCTTCATTCGAGACCTGGTAACGCGATGATGCGATACACACTTTCGCTCGCATGTCTCACGGTGCTGGTCGCGCAACCCGTGTGGGCGCAGTCGCTCATGCGCCGCGTCCTCGACGGGCCGGACGGACCGGTCCAATTCAGCTTCGCCTCGCGACCTGGCGTCTGCGGTGATGGGGCGACCTTCATTCGCGACGGCTTCGGTGGCACCAATCGAATTTCCGAGGGCGGAAATTTCTCGGGTAACAGTCGTGGTGACGATTGGCCGCCCTGCGTTCCTGGACCCGTGCGCGTCATCGCGTCGGTGAATGGCAGCGAGATTCTCAGGATCCGCACCTACGCCGGCCCTCGCCGCGCCGGCGACGCGCCACCGCGCGACCTCGGCGACGTCTCCGTCAATGACGCGGCGGACTTTCTCGCTCGCGTCATCGAGCAAGCACACGGTCGCGCCGCGAACGACGCCGTTTTGCCACTCGTGCTCGCCGACATCACGCCCTGGCCAGCGCTCCTGCGCTTTGCGCGCGACGAGCAGCTCCCACGCGGAGTCCGAAACAATGTCGCCTTCTGGCTCGCGCGCGGAGCCACCGCCAAGCTCGGCCTCGCCGATCGCGACGATGATGACGACGACGTCCGCGCCAGCGCGGTGTTCGCACTCTCTCAACAACCGAAGGAAATCGCCATACCAAAGCTCATCGAAGTCGCGCGCCAGGCGCCGCATCCCGCTGCCCGCGCACAGGCGCTCTTCTGGCTCGGTCAATCCGGAGACCGCCGCGCGATCGACCTGTTCGACGAGATTCTGACTCGACGCTAGCCGAGGAGGAGGAAAGCGTCGTAAAGAGCGTGCGTCCAGGCCGTGATGCCAAAGCCGCGCAGCAGGTACAGCGCACTGAACGCCACACCACTGATCGCACGGAAAGCGAACGACGTTAGGCTGAACGGATCGCCAAACGGCCCGATGTAATGAAACGCTGAAAAGATCAACGCGCCGACGAGCGTCGCGAACACGCCAGCGCCCTTCACGCCAAAACCAAACACCACGCGCCCCAAGGCTGCCAGCGCCGACACCAGCAGCACGCGAAAGAGCAGCTCCTCATAGAGCCCTGCGCCGAGCGACAGCATCAGTCGCGTCGCCCAGCTCATATGCGCAATTGGCCCACCAGGCCCGGCGAGTATCGAGAGCACATGCAGCGAGCCGAGCAGCTTTGTCGTGATCGTGCCGATGACGACGCCGAAAACCGCCGCGAGCGCGATCGACTCGGCCAGCATGCCGCCGAAAATGAGTGGACGAATGCCCTGCCCCGTGCGTTTGATGTCGCGCGCGACGAACCAGATCCCGATCGCGATCACCGACGCGATGAAGATGAGCGGACCATTGCGTCCAGCAACGGCAATGAACGCTTCCTTCAGCAGCACGTCCGCGCCATTACGAACCTGCGACGCGCTCGTTGGACCCGCGAGCGCCGCAGCCAGCGCCTCGTACCCGAGCAGCAGTGGCAGCGCGAACACCACGCTGTAGCGCGGCGCGCGGCTCACGTCGAAGTACGAGCCGCGTTTAGTGAAGGAGAGCAGGCGCGATGGCATCAGCGACCACTACGTTCGGTGACCACGGCAGGTTCTATCGACTCGCCCGCGCCTGGCGTTGCGGAACGCCGCGACCCCGACTAGGGTACGGGAAGTATGCTTTGGATTGCTGTTCGAATCCGAGATGTTCAACCCTTAAAGCGAGGAGGTGATCCATTGTCTAATATTTCGGCTTCCAGCTTGGGTCACGTGAACGCGTAAGAAAGATCATTTTTACCGGTCCCTGACCCAAGCGGAACCGGTGATCGTCGTGGAGTTTGTTCACGCAAATCGTCCACGGTGATCGGAAAAGGGCTGGCAGCTTCGGACTGCTGGCCCTTTTCGTTTACTCAGCCATCACGCTCCGTGGCCCGTGCTGCCGAATCCTCCCGCGCGCTCAGTCGAGATCGACACGTTCCCGGAGACGAAGGGCAGTACTTCATAGCGCTGCAAGACCATCTGTGCGATGCGTTCGCCGTGGTCGATCGCCAAGGGCTGAGACGTTGTGTTGCGCACAATCACTCGCCACTCGTCGGGAAAATCGGAGTCGACGGTACCCGGTGCATTCGGGATCCCTAATCCCTTCTTGAAGGCGGCGCCGCTGCGCGGACGGATCTGTGCCTCGTAGCCAAGCGGCAGACGCGCCTTGAATCCCAGCGGAATGAGAGCCATCACACCGGCCGGAAGAACGACGCGACACGGCCCGTTCACCGATTCAGCTGCGATCTGCCACTGGTGAGCTCCATCGGAGCAGTCGATCACGCGGTCATTGAGATAGGCGAATAGGTCGTAACCAGCTGACCCCTGCGTCGCGCGACGCGGCTGCCTCGCGTCCTCGTGCAGCAACTCGATGACGATTGCTTGGCTCGCCCTTCCCTTCTCCGTCGAGTCGCCGAGCGCGAGCGCTTGTTCGTTTTGCTCGATTGGCATAGACGCGAACTTTAGACGCGCCACCGTTTCAAGTCCATCGTCGAGCTCACCTTGCCGCCCATGGATCTCACGCATAGCGTCTGCGCATGATCGCACTTCTCCTTGCCGCGCAAATTCTGCACGCGGCCGGCGACACGTCCGGCCTCATGACGCCCGGTGTCTCGCGCGCGCTCGCAGCCCAGCGCGCATCGCAGATCAGCGATGTCCGCTATGGGCTCAACCTCGATCTGAGCCAGCCTGACACGGCGCACGGACACGTTCACATCACGTTTCGCCTCAGGGCGCCGGGCGACGTCATCGCCGATTTCCGCGGGCCATCGTTGTCCAATGTCGTCATCAACGATGTCGCCCGTCGCGCCGTCGAATGGAACGGAACGCACATTCGTCTCCCGGCGCGCATGCTGAAGGCCGGCCTGAACACCTTCGACGCGTACTTCACGACGCCCATCGCACCCGCCGGTGCACCGATCATTCGCTTTCACGACGAGACGGACGGCCGGGACTACCTCTACACGCTCCTCGTCCCGTCCGACGCGCACGCACTGTTTCCCTGCTTCGATCAGCCCGACATCAAGGCGCGTCTCCGACTCGAACTCAGTGTGCCTAACGGCTGGACAGCGATCGCCAACGGACGACACGTCACCCCGTCGCATCCTGTTGCGACACACTTCCAGTTCGCCGAAACTGACCCACTGCCGACGTATCTCTTCGCTTTCGCCGCCGGCCCCTACGCGCGATTCGTCGGTGGTCCACGATCGACGCCCCTCCTCGTGCGCGCGTCGCGCGCGCGCGAGGTCGAAGTCGATTCGCTTCAAAACCAGGTCGCCTCTGCGTTAGGCTCGCTCGAGCAATACTTCGGCATTCCGTACCCGTTTCAGCAGTTTCAGTACATGCTCGCTCCTGCCTTTCCATTCGGCGGCATGGAGCATCCCGGCGTCACGATGTTCAATGAGGAATCGTTCATCTATCGTGAGCCGCCAACGCTCAATCAGCGACTTGGCCGACGCGCAACGATCTACCATGAAGTCGCGCACCAATGGTTTGGCGACGACGTAACAATGGAATGGTTCGATGATCTCTGGCTGAAGGAAGGCTTCGCCACCTACATGGCGGCCAAGATGCAGGACCTCGAGCATCTGCCGAATCCGTGGATGTCATTCTACCTCCGCAACAAACCGGCGGCATATGACGTTGACCTTACGGTCGGTACGACACCCATCTGGCAGCAGCTCGGCAATCTCGACCAAGCGAAGAGCAACTACGGCGCAATCGTCTATAACAAAGCGCCTGGTGTTCTCAAGCAGCTCAACTATCTCGTCGGTGACTCGGCCTTCCGCGCCGGTGTTCACGATTTTCTCATCGCGCATCGATACGGCAACGCCACCTGGCGCGACCTCCTCAGCGCCATCGGGCGCGCCGCGCACCAGCCACTCGACGACTGGGGCAAACAATACATTCTTCGCCCGGGAATGCCGGTCGTCGAACAGCGTCTCGAGGTCGCGAGCGGTAAGATCACGCGGCTCGAGCTCATCCAGCGCCCCGCCCAGCCGTCCTTGTCAGGGAGTGCGCCGTGGCCGATTCGCATGCAGGTTGCCGTCGTCACGCAGGGCTCTCCGCCGACACTGCTGCCGGTGGTGCTGCGCGGCGACACGACGGCGGTGCGCGAAGCGATTGGACTTCCCGTGCCGGATTTCGTCTTTGCTCACGCGAACGACTATGCCTATGCGCTCGTCCTTCCCGATAGCACGAGCGTGACGTGGCTCGTTCAGCACATTGGCTCGGTGAATGATGACTTCCTGCGTGCGATGCTCTGGGGTGCCTTGTGGGATCTCGTGCGCGAAACGCGACTGTCGCCTCGCACCTTCGTCGAGGCAGCGCTTCGCGAGCTCCCTAACGAACACGACGAACAAATAACCGCCGGAATTGTCGGGCGGCTGCGACGCGGCCTCGAGGCATACGTCTCGGCGGCCGATCGTGATTCGCTGCTGCCCGTCGCCGAGCGGCTCCTTGTCAGCGACGCTGGCGATGCACGCCGACCCTACGGAATTCGAAAGAGCCAGCTCGACGCCGTCATCGACCTCGCGGCGACGCCGACCGCGGTCGCCCGGCTCGACGCGTGGCTCGATAGCACGAGCGGTGCCGGTCTCCCGTTGCGTCAACCGAGTCGATGGTCGATCGTGACGCACCTCGTCTCGATCGCGGCGCCGACCGCCGACCGACGCCTCGCCCAGGAAGAACAACGCGACACAACCGCCGGTGGAAAACGCCGTGCGTTCGTCGCTGGCGCGGCCCGTCCCAGCGCCGATACGAAACGCGCGTATTTCGAGCGCTACTTCGCCGATCGAACGCTGAACGAAGAATGGGTGACCGCGAGCCTGCGCGCGTTCAACGACCCTGATCAGAGCACTCTAACGCGTGAGTATCTCGAGCCAGCGCTCGATTCCCTTTCGTGGATTCAGCGCAACCGGCGGATCTTCTTCCTCGGTTCGTGGCTTGGCGCATTCATCGGCGGCCAGCAAGATGATGCGGCGCTCCAGACAATCGACGCATATCTCACCACCCATCATCAGCTCCCGCTCGATCTGCGACAGAAAGTACTGCAATCCCGCGACGAGTTGGAGCGCACCGTCCGGATTCGCCGCGCGTATGCCGCCATGCCTTAGCTCGCGTCGCCGGGCGATCGGCGCGCTAGCGTCCACGCGCGGAAGAATTCTTCGGCACTTTCGAGGTCCGCGCCACTAACGACCTCTTCACCGAGTGCCTCTGCGCCGCGGATTCCAAGTAACGCAAGATCGGAGGCCACACGCGCGATCTCCTCGTCGCGCAATCCGCACTGCGCCGCGCGGTTCAGCATGTCCTCATCGGCCGAGGGCAAGAGTCTCCGCGTCTCCTCCGCAGTCTGCTCATCATAAATGAGCCCGCCGAGGAGTATGAGAGGCGCACCGAGCATCTCCAGTCCGAGTGCGTCGATCGATCGAACTTCGAGATGGCCGCGCGGCCGCACTTCGGGAAAGAGTGTCGTGAGGTGCTCGTTCCACTCCGGCTCGGTCCACTGACCATCCGACGCCCACTCACCAAACGACCGATAGGTGCCGTCCGCTCCGGCACGCGACATGTCTCCGGCGTCCAGCGCAAAGCGCGTGTACGCCGCGCACGCTGAAAGCTCCGCGTGCGGCACGCCCGTTCGCGAAGGATCGAGCAGCCGCCAACACCGCGCGCGAAAGCTCTGATACCCCGTGCGCTCACCCGCATAACTCGGCGAGTTCCCGAACATTGCCGTCAAGTACGGCGTCAGATCGGACAATAGTTGCCAGCGCCACGCGGGATCGCGCCCAGGATCGAGGCTCACCTGCGTCGCCGCCGTCTGACGCATCATGCGCACGCCGCTCGGCCCAATGCTATCAAAGTAGCGTGTCATACGCTTGTAGCGAGGACTGTGCAGTTGCAGTGGCACGCTACGAACGTGGTTCCGTGGATCGATCCCAACGCTCGCCAACTCGATTCCTGCGTTGACGGCCGCCTGTTTCAGGCCGATGATGGTCGCCTGGACTTCCTGCAGAAGGCACGAGATCGATACTCGCGGCAAGGTACACAATTCGAGCTGTCCGCCTGGCTCGAAGGTCAGCGTCCAACCGTTAGGCAGGGCAAAGTACGGCGCACCCTTCGAAGATCGCTGCTCCACCCATTCTAACCTCGCGCCATGCGCGCGAATCAACGCCAATGTACAGCGCTCGTCGTCGCGCGTTGCCTCGAGGGGACACGGCAACCCGCTGTCGGCGAAGAACGGCAACATCTCGATCTCCGCGCCAACGCGCTGCATTTCCGTCGGGCCAGGTACGAAGAGGCGTTCGCGAACAGATCGCGCGAAGAAGTCCAGCGCGGCAGTTGCGGTCATAATCGAGGTAGCGCGACGGCAAGCGCGAAGCGCTCCCCATCGGTGATCCACCGCTCGAGCTTGAGACTCGCCGCGCGCAGCAATCGCCGCACGCTTGGCCGATCGTACTTGCAACTGATCTCGGTGCGAATCGTCTCTCCACTCGTGAGGTGCACATCGCCGACGCGAGGAATGTGCACGACCTGCTCGCGCGCCGAGACTAGGTGCATCTCGATGCGATGACGATCCGTGGAGTAGAAAGCTCTATGGGCAAAGCTCGCGACGTCGAAGTCGGCGCCCAGCTCGCGGTTGAGCACGCGCAACATGTTGCGATTGAACGCCGCAGTCACTCCGCGAGCGTCATTATAAGCAGCCTCCACGACGCGCTTCTGCTTCCGCAAATCGGTGCCGAGCAAGAGCCGGTCGAACGGCCTCATTCCGACGCGAACGCGTGCGAGCAACGCCCGCGCCGACGGCGCGTCGAAGTTGCCGATCGTGCTGCCGAGGAAGGCGAAAAGCGCGGGTCGCGGCAGTCGCTCGGGAATGCCTAACGACATACTGATGTCGGCGATCGCCGGCGTCACGCGCAGCGCCGGGTACTCTTCTCGCAATCGCGTCGCGGTGTCGGCGAGGAAGTCCTCGCTCACATCGACCGGTACATACTGCTCCGCGCAGCCGGCGTCCCGCATCGCATCGAGGAGAATACGCGTCTTCGCCGCGCTCCCGGCTCCCAGCTCCACCAGGGTGCGTGGCCGAAGCGTCTCGATCAACATGCGTGAATGCTCCTCGAGCAACCCGCGCTCGGCCCGCGTGAGATAGTACTCGGGCAGTCGCGTGATTCGCTCGAAGAGCTCCGAGCCCCGCTCGTCATAGAAGTACTTGGGGGGCAGTTCCTTCTGTCGCCGGCCAAGTCCGTCGCGCACCTCCTCCGCCATTGCCGACCTGCGTTCGTCGACGAGCGCGATCGCGACGGCGCGTTCTACGTCCGCAGCTGCGGCATTCCCGACGCGTCTAGTCATGGCGTGCGCAGCGAAACCCACTGAAAATCTGACGGCGAGTCGGGTAGTCCCAGTTGCGGAACGTGTTCCGAACGGCACCGGGCCGCGTCGCCCACGAGCCCCCGCGCAATACCTTGTACTCCGTTCCGAAAAAAACCTCCGAGTATTCGGCGTACGGAAATGCAACGAACCCGGAGTAGCCGTTGAAGTCACTGCTCGTCCACTCCCACACGTCACCGAGCATTCCGGAACAGCCTAACGGCGACACGTTGCTCGCGTACGTGTCGACCGGAGTCACTGCGAATCCGATCTGGTCGAGATTCGCGTCTTGCTCGCCTGGCGTTGCGTCGCCCCACGGATAGTCGCGCGAGCGCTGATTCTCCGGATCCCACGCCGCAGCCACCTCCCATTCCGTCTCGGTCGGCAGGCGCTTTCCCGCCCAGCGCGCAAAAGCTTCAGCCTCGTGGTAGCAAACGTGAATTACCGGGCACCGCGGATCCGGCTGCTCGATCACGTCCATACTGCGCCGCATCCAGACGCCGTCCTCCTGCCACCAGTACTTGGGCGCATCTGCCTTCGATTCATCGAGCCATTGGCGTCCGGCCTCGCTCCAGAGCTCTCGCCGCTCATAGCCGCCGTCGTCCATGAAGGCCAGATACTCGCCGTTCGTCACAGGTGTACGATCCATCCAGAACGGCGCCAGGTCCACCCGATGCGTCGGCCGCTCGTTGTCGTAGGCGCGGACGCGATCCTCCGTGCCGATGAAAACGCGATTCGCATCGATACGCACCATGGCGTCATTGCCTAAAGACGCTCGCGAGCCGGGCCGTGGCCGGCGAACCGACGGCGAATACGCTGTTCCCTGCTTGAGCTGCAGCGTCTGCAGCATTGTCTCGTTATGCTGGTACTCATGCTGCAAGACCATCTGATAGACGTAGCCGTGGCGCAGCAGCGGATCGTTCGACTCGAGATCGACGCGCTGCAGTCGTTCGAGCACTCGCTCGCGAATTTCCGCCATCGATTCGAGCGTCGACGACAGCGTTGGTAGCGGTAGCGCGCCACGAACGCGACGCGGATGCTCGAACGGGTTGTACAGGCCCGGCATCTCGACGAACTCGACTTTCCCGTCGAGGTTGCGGTCGAGCCAGAGCGCCTCGAAGTGGCCGATGTGTCCGAGGTCCCAGAGAATCGGACCCATGAGCGGATCGTGCTGGGCGCGCAGGTCCGATTCGCTCACGGTTTCGATGAGTTGAACCGTGCGTGCGCGCGCTTCGGCCAGCGCTCCTGCGATATCAGCTCGAGACGCAATCGACGGATCGGAGCGCTCGGCGTGGGGGACGGCGATCGTCATAGGCCTTCCTCTGGCAAAACTCGCGCGCGCTCATCAGCGCCGACGAACACCGCGCGCGAGCTACAGTTAACGGCTCGGACGGACGAATCGTTCCACGCCCGCGAGCGTCGCGTCGACCGCGAGCGCCAGAAGCGCCGCGGGAATCGCTCCAGACAAGATCATACGCGTGTCTGAGAGCGCCAACCCACTCACAATCGGCTCGCCCAGACCGCCGGCGCCAATGAAGGCGGCTAGCGTTGCCGTGCCGACGTCGATCACTGCCGCGGTGCGAATTCCAGCCATTATGACTGGAGCCGCCAGTGGCAGCCGAACCTGCCTCAGAATCTGATAGTCCGTCATCCCGAGTGCACGCGCCGCGTCGACTGCTGAGGGATCGGCGTCGCGCACGCCCGTGAAGGTGTTTCTAACAATCGGATATAACGAGTAAAGCACCAGCGCAACCAATGCCGGCACCACTCCGATTCCCAGCACGGGGATCATGAACGCGAGCAGCGCGATGCCTGGCAGCGTTTGCAGAACACCGACGCTCCGAATCACCGGCTCCGCGCGCGAACTGCGCTCGAGAATCAGACCAAGCGAAACGCCAATCAGGATCGCGAATGCTAACGATGCGCCGACAAGGAGCAGATGTCGCAGCATGCGTGACAACAGCGTTGCTCGTTCGCTCGCAAGATACTCGACGATGCCAGTGCGCCGTGCCTCATGCGACGTAACAACTGTGCGTCCCTTCAACCCGAGCTCGTCGAGCGCATCCGAGGCCACGGCGGCGATCGGCGTGCCCTCGGCTTCGACTCGGCGATTCAGACGTCGCATGTGCTCGACGTCGAGACGACCGCTGAGCTCCGTAAGCGCCGCGACCGCGGCTGGATTCGTCCGTGCGAGACGCGATCCGATGAGCGCGGCTGCCTCGTAAGGCGGAAAGAATGCTCGATCGTCTCTCAGGACCCGAAAGTCGTAACGCGCAATGAGCCCATCGGTCGAGTAACCGTCGACCACGTCGACTTCGCCAGCGTCGAGTGCTCGATACTTCACGGCCGGGAACAGAGCGCGGACGTCGCGAAATCGAATCGCGTAGGCCTTGGCAAGTCCGGGGAGACCATCGGCGCGACCGATGAAATCCGGGGTTAGGCCGGCTCGAAGCCGAGATGCCACACGCGCAAGGTCGGACAACGTTCCCAACCCGAGCGAATCGGCCATTCCTTTGCGAACCGCTATCGCGTACGTGTTCTCGAAGCCTAACGGCGGAAGCCACCGCACTCCGAATCGGCGCGGGAATTCCTCAGCGACGCGTGCGTAGACTTCAGTTGCCGATCCTTTCGGCGGCTCTCCGAGCAGGACGAGCAACCCTGTTCCCGTGTACTCGGGATAGACATCGATCGCACCGTTTCGAAGGGCGCGAAATGCCAGCTCGGTTGCACCGAGTCCCGGCCGCCGATCGACGCGAATGCCGCGCGCCTCTAGCAGCTGAGCGAACATTTCGGCGAGCAGATAGGACTCGCCGAATGGCTTGGACGCGACGACGACCGGTGCCGCTGTGCTTTGCGTCAGCGCCGTACGCGCCGAGAGGATTGCCACCACCGCGAGCCAACGTCGCCTCATCGGGTCTCGTTCCTAACGGCAAGCGGCGCGAGATCGGCTTCGGTGACGCGAGCGCGAGCGAGCAGTTCGCGCACGTACTCCGTTGCCGGCCGCGCCAGCAGGTCCTCGGCAGCCCCGACCTGCTCGACTCTACCTCGCCGTAGCACGGCGATGCGGTCGGCTAGAAGAAATGCCTCGTGCAGATCATGAGTGACGAGGACGGCGGTCATCGGAGCGGTCTGCGTCACGCGCAATGCGGCAAAGCTCTGCTGAAGGTCGGCCCGTGAGATGGCATCGAGCGCTCCAAACGGCTCGTCTAGTAATAGAACCCTTGGGCGCGCCGCGAGAGCCCGCGCGATCGCAACTCGCTGCCGCTGACCGCCTGAGAGCTCGCGTGGCCAACGCGTCCGAAAAACGGCGGGGTCGAGACCGACCATTTGCAGTGATGCTCCGGCTTGTGCGGCGATGTCATCTCTCGATTCTGTGAGCCTTAGCACGAGCTCCACGTTTCGCCCGACGCGCCAGTGCGGCAGAAGACCGCCATCCTGCGGGACGTATCCAATCGAGCGGCGTAGCTCGATCACATCCACAGTTGCTGTGTCTCGTCCCGCGACGATCACGCTTCCCGAGTCCGGTCGAACGAGGGCGTTGAAGCTGCGCAGCAGTGTCGTCTTGCCGGATCCACTCTCGCCGACGAGTGCCACACACTCGCCTTCGGCGATGTCCAGACTTAAGCCGTCGAGGGCCGTTGTCGAGCCGAACCGCTTCACGACGGCAACAGCGGAAAGCGCCGGCGTCATCGCGATAGGGATCTCGCGCCAGTTGCCTGCGCTCGTCTCTCCATTTCGCAAAGATGTAGCGCTAAAGCGGTCGAGGCGAGCGCCCCACTATTCGCTAGCTACTGCTGGCTTGGATCCGAGCGCGTGCTGAGCCAGAGTGGGTGCACGACGCAGGCGTCGAAGTCACGCCCGTTGCACGTCGTCTTCGCGTTCTCGATCACGTTCTTCTGGACCGTGACGGGGTAGCTGCGGCAGTTCGGCGTGTTCTTTCCGCGAACGCATCCGTTGTAGTGCAGCAGCGCCATGCGCCAGCTGCTGTCCGACGCGACGGTGCTATCGCTATTTGCCGATGAATCGGCTGCAACGTTGTCCGTAGCACGGCGCGCCATGTAGCCGAGGATGAAAATGCCGTAGCGAAGATTCGTCGTATCGTTGAGCAGATTGGTACCGAACATTCTGCCCAGAGAGCTGCGCCAAGAGCGTCCGTGCACCTGCATCAGACCCACGGCGCCGACGCTGGATCGCGCGCGTGAATCGAGCTCGTCGTTCTCGGTGAGCATCACACCTAGCACGAGTGCGGGCGGCAAGCGTCGACGATACGCTTCGCTCACGGCGACGTCAGCCAAGCGCCAAGCCCGTGGCTCGTCGACCTTCCCGGTGCGGAGCAGATCGCGCATGAACCTCTCTCGGTCTGCCAGGAATTGCGGCGTCTGAAGGGCAACTTCCGTGGGCGAGTTCAACCACGGAGCGTGGATCGTCGCAGAATCGATGTACTCGTGGTGGAGGATCTGAGCAACCACTGGCTCGCGTTGCACAAAAGCCGGCTGCACGCGTGACACAGTAAAGACCACCGTGCACAGCGATCCGGCTGCAAGCAGGAGCAGGTGCCACGCGGGTTGCTTCTTGATGATGCCTCCCATGACGGGCCAGATTCTGGTCCGTGAGAAAAGGGGCCAGGGCAAAAGCGCCGACCGCGTTCGTCAGCGGTGCGACCAGCATGGCGACCCAAAAAACGCAAGGCTGGCGCGAGCGGGACGGCTGGCGAATAATGCTCCGCGCCTTGAAGAGCCTGGCCGGATCCTAGCCGTCGGTCTGACCTTTTTCAACCGGCTGGGTACGACAGGAGCGCTTCGGGTGATCGGAAGGCCGTCTGATATGTGGCTTTACTCTCACGGGCATCATTTTTCCCTTGAAGGTTGAAGATCAAGGCGCACAGGCGCCCAGAGGGCTGAGTTGAATCAACGGTTGAAGATGGAAGGCTCGTTCGAGGCACCGGAGCTCGCAGCGTCGACGCCCGCGGTGCGAAAGAAAAGACTTCGGCTCAAACGCCGGCGGCGGCGCATGCGGCCGGCCGTGCGATATACGCTAATCGGCGCCGCAGTCGTCATCATCGGATTGCTCGTCCAGTTCGCGATTCACACCTATCGCACCGAGCCGCGAAACACGAGCGCGATTGCGGAGCGCGAGCTGAGACTCAACACGCTCGTCGACGGAGAGCGCGTGATCCGCATGGTAGCGGTATTTCAACGGCCGTGGATCGACTACTTCCGAGCGACGCGCGGCCTGCTCGTACTCACCGATCGCCGGCTTCTCTTTCTCGGACTCGAACCGCGCGACCTGCTCGCGTCGGGCGACAGTCCCCCCACGTTCACCGAGCACGATTTCCAGGTCGATACGGCAGTGCAGCTTCGTCCGGGGCGTACGTTCTTCGGCATAGCGAAGGCGCTCGTGGTCGATACGCCCGATGGTAACTATCGGTTTGGAGTACCGTCGCAGGCGTGGGGCAAAGCCAGTCTGATGCTGCATTCAATCGCAGCTCGGCACGAACGCCTCGTCGCGATTGGCATCAAGCAGGCGAACGTCCGAGCTGGAATCGACGCACAGCGCAAGCTGGCGCAGCAGGAGGCAGCGAAGGCCAAGTATTACACGGTCAAGCGCGGCGACGCCTTGGCTTCAGTCGCGGCTCATTGGAACACCACCGCAGACCGGCTGCGCGAATGGAACAATCTCCCGGGCAACAAGATTCGCATCGGTCAAACGCTGCTGGTCAAGCCGCAGGCTAACGAGACGGTGGTCGCCGGCGAGGTTGGAGCAAATAAGAGATGAGGAGGGGTGCTTTGAGGCGTCGCGAGACGTCCTCACTGCACGAGAATCACCGCCTCGCCATCCAGCACGACACGTAGAACGAACGCTTTCTGTGTTGTGAACATCCTCGAGAAGCGGACGTCGTTCACACTGCCCGCGAGTCGTACTCCTGGCGCGAGCGATCGATTGAGCTCGTAGTTCAAGCGTGACTTGAGAGAATCGAGCTGCTCGCCGACGGCGAGATGCCCTTTTCCCGTCGCCGAGTCGATCGCTGCCTTGATCCGACCCGCGCCGACAGTCGACTTGATTCGGGTCATCATGTCATGGCTCTCGAGCGTGTATCGCAGATCGCTCAGCAACACTGATCGAGACAGGGAGTCGTAACCCACTCGCCCCAGCAGATAGAGCGAGCCGTTGACCTTACCCTCGAGGTCGACTTTGACGACGGCCGTATCCCCAACGCCCCAGACTTTCACTTCGCTGACGTGCATGCCCTTGCCGGCTGTATCCCCAGCGAGAAGCGTCGTCACCTTCTGACTGAGGTCCGCGAAAGGCAGCTCGACCTCGACGGGCACGTGAATGCCTGACGAGCGTCGTGCAAGCGTAAGCGACGGGAGGGGCTGCCGTGCGACCGACGGCTTCGGTCCGACCGTGACGCGCGGACGCGCCGTGAGCACGAGTGCTGTCGAGATCGTGCTCGCCGATCCAATAATGGGTGCGAGGCTCACCGTCTCCGGCAACAGAGTTAGCCATACGGTTGACGCCGAGTCGAGTGCGAGCGGATCCTGAGCCAGCTGCCAAAGCGAGTCTGCTGCGTCGCGCATATCGGCAGCGGCGGGCAGGATCGAGTCGATCTGTCGCCTGATATCCTCAGCCTGCGCATCGATAATTCGCTTTACTACCGACGTCGCATCGACATGTAGTAACGTGACTTCACATCGATCAGTTAAAGTTGCTCCGACGTTCGTCCCCCGCGATCCGAGGCGCCAGTCCGAACGCCAGTAAAGCGTGGTCGCCAGCCGAACGTCGGCGCGCTTCATCGGCTCAGGCGGAAAGCCGCAGCTGGCGATGCCGCCCACGCCCGGAAGACCGACCGACGCTCCATACTCAAGGTGCGTTTGCACCGTTACCCGATCGCCGTTCGCGTGAAGGGCGAGACTATCACGTCGGTACTGGTACCGATGACAGACTAGTCCACCGAGCGCGGTGCACTTCGCTCGATCAAGACTGTCCGTTGGTGGAAATGCTGTGTCGAGCTGCGCTCGGATCTTGGAAAGAGCGATCGCAATCGGTAGGGTGATCGTTGCCGGCTCGCTCGGTGGCGGCCCGTTCAGCGGAGCCGAGAGCACAGGTACGGGCACCTCGAAGTGACTGCCACAGGCGGCGGCCGCGCCGAGGCACGCAAGCGCGACGAGCGACAACCTGACGCCTGGGGCCGTTTGGCGAATCATGCAGGTCAAGCTCGCAATCCCTCGCCCTCCCGGCAAGCCGGCGCCCTTCGCTCTCGCACGAGGCACCGATACCTTGACTGTCTAAGCATTGGCCGCTAACATGCCAAGACTCTCTAGGTAATCGCGCAATGCCTACGCTCTCGAAGGATCGCCTACACGGGACGCTCGACGCCCTCGTTTTGAAGACACTGAGCTCCGGTCCCCGGCACGGCTATGCAATCGCTCGGTGGCTCGAGGAAACGACCCACGATGCCATCCAGATCGAGGAGGGCTCGCTCTACCCCGCCCTGTATCGGATGGAGAAGCGCGGTTGGATCGAAGCCGAGTGGGGGACCTCGGAGATCGGGCGGAAAGCGAAGATCTATCGACTCACCAACGCCGGTCGAAAGCAGCTGAGGCTGGAGACGGCGGAATGGTCGCTGTTCGCGGCCTCGGTCTCGCGAGTGCTCGTGTCGGCGTAGTACTCAGACGGCCGGAACGACCATCCCGCTGCAATCGCCGAATCCGATACGAGCGAAGCCGGGCCGCTCGCAGTGCGCGCGCATGATCACCTCGTCGCCATCGGCCAGGAACGCTCGCGACTCCCCGTTCGGCAACTTGATGGGATCTCGACCGCGCCAGGTCCGTTCGATCAGCGACCCTCGGCTCTCCGGCTCCGGACCCGAGACTGTTCCGCTACCGAGCAGATCACCAGGTCGGAGATTACAGCCGTTGCTCGTGTGGTGAGCCACGAGTTGGGCCACGGTCCAGTACATCGACGTGAACCGCCCGCGACTGATCCGTACCGGATCCTGGCGCCGCTGCCGCATCGTCGCCGTAGCGAGGTAGACCTCGACCGTGATATCGAATCCGCCGCGACGCTGATCCCCGTCCCAGAGCAGGTATGGGAGGGGCGGCGGATCCCCATCGGGACGCACGTAGGCCGGTGCTCGAAA
>DATBBP010000266.1:0-1855 GCA_036270935.1 Gemmatimonadaceae bacterium | reverse complement strand
TAGATGTAGACATCGGCGTCTCGCGCTTTCGTGAAGTTGTACGATGCGTCGTCCCACATCAGCGACGTCGCCCCGGGCTTATTGGGCTCGACGCGCGCAATCCCTTCCTTCTTCGTCCACTCGCCATACGTACCGAAATACAATGGCTTCGTTAGGTCGATGCCCTCCTCGAGCTGCGGCACGCCGCCGCGGCCACCGCGACGTCCGCGGCCGGCGACCGCGCCAGCGTCGAATGCGTACAGCCGCTGGTAGCGAACCTGATTTTTGCGGCCATCGGCCGTGAGATTGATCGGCTTCCCTGCTGTGCCGACGGGCACGCGCCACACATCCCAGCCATCGGTCAGCAACACGGCGCTCGCGTCCTTAGACCACGCGAGCACTGGACGCGGCGGAGGCACGATGTTGTTGTGATCGTCGTCAGTGTTCGCGAAGCTGACGGGCGCCTCCCTGGTCACGTTGCGCTTCTGACCAGTGGCGAGGTCGACCGTCCAGTAGTTCGCGTCGTCGCCCCAATAAAGAAGCTGCTTACCATCCGGCGCGGAGAGCCCGAAGAACGAGAGATCTTTCTTGAGTGCGAGAGTTCGAGCACCGGTTTTGAGATCGACGGCGTAGATGTCGGCGTAGCGACGCCCGTCGTAGCTCGCCCGCTGATCGTAGTCGCGACTGTCGATGCCATACGCGTAATGGTCGTGCGGAAGCAGCGTAACCTGGCGCAACGCCTCGTCGGACAGCCTGAGGAATTTGTTGTCAGCGATGCGGTACTCGACGAGATAGCTGTACGTGCGGTCGGTTTGCTCCTGCACAAGCTGTTGCGATTGCAGTCGCGGATCCTTCCAGTGCCAGAGCACGAGCGTCGGATTCTCGTCGTCGGGATCGACGCGGGGTTGGTTGCGTGTGCCGCCCTCGCCAGGAGCACCTGCCTGCACGATCGGCGTGCGCGGCGCGCCATCGCGATTCGCCATCGTCTCGGCCGGCGCCTTGGGCTTCGCATCGTGAATTCCGAAGAAGACGGTGCTGAAGTCGTCGGCGATGCGGGGTGCCCGGTCCGCGCTCACTCGCATCGCTGCGGGGAAATCGGTGCGGCCAGCGGCGTCGAAGACAACCTTCTTCTGCGCTGCCGTGCCGATGCCCGTGAACGCGACGACGCTGTATAGCGTGTCCTTCGCCACCGTGTCGGGCTTGCCGCGGAGCACCGCGAGCGCCGGACCGCTGTCTGCCCACGCGAGCCGACGATAGAGCGCCTGATCGCTGTCGAGCGGACGAACAACATCGGTACGCAGATCGCGCAGCTGAATACCGTTTCCAATCTCGTCGTGCGCGTCGATGGTGTAGGCCAGGTAATTTCCGGATTCGTCGAATGCAAAATCGCCAACGTTACCGATGTTGATGACACTGCCACTCGCCAGCGTGTAGAGCAGGAGATCGGCTCCTTCGCTTCGGCTCACGCTCGCCGCCGCAGCGCCATTCCCGCGCTCGGTTGAGCTTGCCGCGGGCGGCTCTGCCGAGTAGCCGTAGAGCGCGATCACTTGCGGCTTGTCGCCTGAGAAGGCGAAGCGACGGATCTTGTCGAACTCCGTTTTCTGGCCGCTCGCAAGACTGACGACAGCGATTTTGTTCTGTACGGGGCGGCGCTGCTGTCTGAGCCGACGCGCGTCGCGCTGAGTTGGATAAATCGTAAACGCGACCCACTTCGAGTCGCCGGAAATCGCGAGCATCGCTGGACCGCCACCTCCGCCGAAGGGATTGCCAGCGGGCGCGGGCAGCTCGCCGATCGCGAACCGCTGCTCCGTCGCACCCTGCGCGGTTTGTCGAACAACCACGCTCGCGTCGCCTTCGTTAGGTGCGAGGACGTATG
>DATBBP010000265.1:0-6533 GCA_036270935.1 Gemmatimonadaceae bacterium | reverse complement strand
CGCGGGCAATGCGCGAGTGCGACTCGTGTGGGACACGACGTCCGCAGATCCCGCGCAGAGGCAGATCGACTCGGCTGTCGCACTCGCGAAGCGAAGCGGTGTCGCGATTGTTGTCGCAGGCATTGAGGAAGGGGAGTTTCGCGATCGCTCATCGCTGTCGCTTCCCGGCCGACAGGAAGACATGATCCAGAGAGTAGCATCGCTCGGCAAGCCGGTGATCGTCGTCCTGGTTGGTGGCAGCGCGATCACGATGTCGCACTGGATCGACAAGGTCGGCGCGGTGGTCATGGCGTGGTACCCTGGCGCCGAGGGCGGTCATGCCATGGCCGACGTCTTGTTGGGCGACGAAAATCCGGCGGGACGACTGCCGATCACGTTCCCATTCGCTGAGGGACAGCTACCGCTTCGATACAACCACAAGCCGACCGGTCGCGGCGACGATTATGCCGACCTCGTGGGTGAGCCTGCGTTTCCATTCGGTTACGGCCTGAGTTACACACATTTCGAGTACAGCGAACTCCAGATCGAGCCAGCGGTTGTTGGGCCCGCGGACCGCGCGCACATCAGTTTCCGCATCCGAAATGACGGTGACCGCCCCGGCGATGACGTACCGCAGCTCTATGTGCGGCCGGTCGTTACTCCGGTCGCGCAGCCGGTACTGGCGCTCAAGGCTTTTGGTCGCGTGCATCTCGCTCCCGGCGAGGAGCGCAGAGTAACACTCACGCTCCGCGCGAGTGAACTGCGCGTGCTAGACGAGCGTTTGGGCTGGGTTCTATCACCGGGCACGACGATGATCCTGGTCGGCGCGTCGTCGAATGATATCCGGCTGCGCGGACAACTCCGCACCCGCGCAGAATGAGCGGTCGGATCAACCCAAACGCCTAGCGTAATACCAGCTTTACGCTGGTTAGTGCGTCAGTCCATCAGCCTTCTCGCGAAGTAGGTGAACTCGAGCGCGGTCGTGTGAGCGCGCTCCTTCAGGTTTGCGCCGGACCCGTGGCCTCCTTCAACGACTTCGTAGAACAGGTATGGATCGCCTAACGCTGCCATCTTTGCTGCAAACTTGCGTGCATGCTGCGGCCCCACGCGGTCGTCCTTCGTTGTCGTCCAGATGAGGGGCTTCGGGTATTTCACGCCTTCTTTCAGATTCTGGTACGGCGACGTGCGCTCCCAGAACGCACGCTCGTCGGCATTCGATACGCTGCCATACTCGCCGACCCACGATGCACCCGCGTCGATCTGCTCGAAGCGTAGCATATCGAGCAGCGGCACCTGAATATCCACGGCTTGGAAGAGGTCGGGGTGCTGCGTCATCTCCACGCCCATGAGCAGACCTCCGTTGGAGCCGCCGGCAATGCCGAGCCGACGCGGACTCGTTATGCGCCGTGCCATCAGATCCTTGGCCACCGCCGCGAAGTCATCATAGATCACCTGGCGATGCGTCTTGAGTCCCGCCTCATGCCACGCTGGACCGAACTCGCCCCCGCCGCGAATGTTCGCGAGCACGTGCACGCCGCCCCGCTCGAGCCACAGCTTGCCGCCCATGTCCTGGTAGCTTGGCGTCATCGAGATCTCGAATCCACCATAGGCCGTTAGGATCGTTGGATTCGTGCCGTCGAGCTGCATTCCTTTCCGGTGCACCACGAAGTAGGGGATCTTGGTCCCGTCGGTCGACGTCGCCTCCAACTGCTCAACGGTGTCGCGCGAGGCGTCGAACTGCGACCGGCGCGATTTCACACTCGAAACCGCGCCCGTGCGTGCGTTGGCAAGCCACACGCTGCTCGGCGTCAGAAAGCCCTCGACACTGACGAAGGCGTCATCGCCGCGCCGATTTGTCCCGGCGACGGCTAACGCGAGGTTGTCGGGGAAGGGCAGGCGCCGGTATGTCCAGGTTCCGTCCGGTTTGCGAGAGAACTCGAAGATGCGCCCTCGGACGTTCTGGTTCACCGCGACGAAAAGCGCGCCATGTGTTGCGCCAGCGTCTTCAACGGACTCGCGCGAACCCGGCTGATAAATGGCGACAGGTGCCAGCTCGTGAGGGTGCTTTGCCGCGGCGGCAGCATCGAACGACGCGAGTGAACCCGCGGCGATGTGCGTCGACCCCGCGTCCCACGGCTCCGAGAGCCTAACGATTACCTGGCCATCGAGCATGTCTACAAAGCGGGCCTTCTCGGGCATGGACAGCTCGCTTACAGAGGCGGGCGTCACAATGAATTTCTTCGACTGAAAGAACGTGACGCCTCGATAGAGCAGCGTTATGCGATGACCTGTACCGTCGTTCAGTGTCTCCGGAGCCGACGGCAGCTCGTCCGTGGACGCACCGCGGAAGATCTCGACAGCGGCCGACAACGGCTGTCCGCGTACGAGTCGCTTGACTATGTACGGATACCCCGACTTGGTGAGCTCGCCGGGGTTCCACTCGCGCGACACGATCAACGTGTCCTCTCCCTCCCACGCGAAGTTCTGCTTGCCGTGCGGGAGCAGGAATCCGTCCTTTACGAAGGCGCGGGCGTCGAGGTCGAATTCGCGCACCGTGCTCGCATCCTCGCCACCATCGGAGAGCGCGATCAAGCAGCGTCGTTCCGCGGGCGCCAGGCAGTCCGCGCCCTGCCATACCCAGTTCGCCTTCTCGGCAACGGCGAGCGAGTCGAGATCGAGCACCGTCGTCCACTTCGGAGACGTCGCGCGGTAGCTCGCGAGTGTCGTGCGGCGCCAGATGCCGCGCACATGTACGCTGTCCTGCCAGAAATTGTAGACCTGGCCACCGATGAAGCGCGCATACGGAATACGGTCATTCGACTGTGCGATCGCAAGCGCGTCGGCGTAGAGTCGCGCGAAGCGCGCATCTTTCTCGAGCACGGCGGTGGTCTTTGCGTTCTCATCTCGTACCCAGGCCATGGCACGGTCGCCCGTTTGCTCCTCGAGCCAGAGGTACGCATCAGGGGAACGGGTAGAGCTGGCGGCCTGCTGCTGTCCCCGTGCAGCGTGCGCCGCGAACAACCAAGGGATGAGGGAGCAAAGGGCCACGGAGTAAGGGCGCGTGATCATTGTGTCTCCTGTCAGGCCGAGTATCTAACCTGCTTGTGCGGGGGCGTGGCCGGAAGGCTGCGACATCGTCACGATCGCTCGAAACGCCGGATCGGCCATTGAAAAAAGGGCCCGGGATTCCCCGAGCCCTTTTCGCCTAACCAGGGTTCGAGCTAGATGTCGAGATTCGAAACAAACTTCGCGTTCTTCTCGATGAACTCGCGTCGCGGCTCGACGTCGTCGCCCATGAGCGTTTGAAACACACTGTCGGCGAGCACCGCGTCTTCCATCGCCACCTTGAGGAGCGTGCGCCGTTCGGGATCCATCGTCGTGTCGAAGAGCTGATCCTTGTTCATCTCACCCAGCCCCTTGTAGCGCTGGATATTGACGCCGGCTCGACCGTCGCCGTTCTTCTCACCGCCTAACCGCTTGATGATCTCGTCGCGCTCCTTCATGTCGTACGCGTAGTACGCTTCTTTCCCCTTCGCGACCCGGAAGAGCGGCGGTTGCGCGATGTACACGTAGCCCGCGTCGATCAGCTCCTGCATTTGCCGATAGAAGAACGTGAGGAGCAGCGTGCGAATGTGTGCGCCGTCCACGTCCGCGTCGGTCATGATGATGATCTTGTGGTAGCGCGCCTTCGTAATGTCGAACTCCTCTTTGATCCCCGTGCCGATCGCGGTGATGATCGTCCGGATCTCCTCGTTCGATAGCACCTTGTCGATGCGAGCTTTCTCGACGTTGATGATCTTGCCGCGCAGCGGCAGAATGGCCTGGAACTCGCGCTTGCGGCCCTGTTTTGCCGAGCCGCCGGCCGAATCGCCCTCGACGAGATACAGCTCGCAGAGCTCCGGATCGGAAAGGCTGCAGTCGGCGAGCTTGCCGGGCAGGTTGCCGATGTCGAGCGCCGATTTCTTTCGCGTGAGGTCGCGCGCCTTACGAGCCGCCTCACGAGCGCGCGCCGCGGAGACGGCCTTGTCGACGATGATGTTCGCCGAACGCGGATGCTCGTCGAGGTAGTTGCCGAGCCATTCGTTAACGACGGTCTTGACGGCCGACTCGACCTCCGAGTTCCCGAGCTTCGTCTTCGTTTGCCCTTCGAACTGCGGCTCGCGGACTTTGATCGACAGGATAGCCGTTAGGCCTTCACGCACGTCATCGCCGGACAGTGTGAAGTCCGCCTTTTTGAGGAAGCCGCCCTTCTGCGCGTACTGATTGATGACACGCGTCAGCGCCGACTTGAATCCCGTGAGGTGCGTCCCACCCTCGTGCGTGTTGATGTTGTTCACGAACGAGAAGACGGTGTCGTTGTACTGGTCGTTGTACTGAAGCGCGATTTCGATCCCAATGTCGTCCTTGGTTGTCTCGCAATAGATGACTTCGGGATGCAGCGGCTTGCGCTTGTCGTTCAAATGCTGAACGAATTCCTTGAGGCCGCCCTTGGCGTGGAAGGTTTCCTCCTTCTCCTGGCCGGCTCGCTCGTCCTTGAGCGTGATGACGACGCCCTTGTTGAGGAACGACAGCTCGCGCAGCCGCATCGCCAAGGTGTCGAAGCGGTAAACGAGATCGGTGAAGATCTGATCGTCAGGCTTGAAGAAGACCGTGGTACCCGACTCCTTCTTCGGCACGTCGCGCAAGACTTTGAGCTTGGTTTTGGTGTTTCCACGCTCGAAGTCCATGTAATACTCTTTGCCGTCGCGCTTCACCCACACCTTGAGCGTCGCCGAGAGCGCGTTCACGACCGATACGCCGACGCCATGCAAGCCGCCGGAGACTTTGTACGTGTTCTTGTCGAACTTGCCGCCGGCGTGCAGCACCGTCATTGCGAGCTCGACGCCGGGCATCTTTTCCGTCGGATGAATGTCGACGGGAATGCCGCGGCCGTTGTCTTCGACGGTGACCGAGTTGTCGTCGTGTATGACGACCGAGATGCGGTCGGCATAGCCGACGAGCGCTTCATCGATCGAGTTGTCGACGACCTCGTACACGAGATGATGGAGTCCGCGTTCCGAGGTCGATCCGATGTACATGCCGGGGCGCTTGCGAACGGCTTCGAGCCCCTTGAGAACCTGGATCTGTCCGGCATCGTAACGCGCGCCGGACGGCGCTTCCTCAGCTCCTTTTGCCATGAATTACCGCCTCGATCACATCCGAAGAAAATCCGAAAACAGACCTTGGACGAACCTGAGAAAGCTAACCTCCAACACACTCGCTGGCAACCCGCTTCGGAGTTTGCAAGCTTCTCTCCGACAACGAGTTATCACTTTTCTTCGCAGTCCAGTTTCTATCAACAGTCGTTAGCGCAGACGAACCCGAAGAAACGCGGATGGTCACCTTCTCGCCCGCGCAATTCAACGCGCGAGTTGCCATCGTATCTTCTTGATCGGCGCCCGCTTCGCGCGCGCGTTCAGCGACTTCAGCAGTTCTGGCTCCAACAGCGATAACTCGTTCATCCAGGCATTCGTCTGCACCGCGACGAACAACGTTCCATTGGCCGAGATCGAGCGAGGCTCGGTGACGGCGGCGATCTGCACCCCCACAAGCTGCGCCCATTCGGGAATCACGCCCGCCTGCTCGACGCGATCCCGCAAGCCGCGCTGCTCGAGGAAGGCGGCAACGACGTTCGCGACGCGCTCCGGCTTCTTCTTCTTGCCCTCACTCACGTCGCAGCACCCCCGCGGAGATTCGAAAACGCTGAAGTCGAGGCAGCCCACCTGGAATGTCACTCTCGCGCGGAACCGCCAGAATCGTTTGGCCGAGTCCGCTCTCGGAAAGCAGGCTCACGATGCGTTGAGTGCGCGGCACGTCGAGCTCGGCGAACGGATCGTCAAGGAGGACGAGCGGCGCGCCGCCGCGGCGATCGTGCAAGGTTGCAGCCTCGAGCAGCCGGAGCGCGATCGCGGCTGTCCGCTGCTGGCCGGCCGAGCCGAAGACCCGCAGCTCGCGCTGCATCCCATCGGCCCCAGCGATCGTAATGAGTAAATCATCACGATGCGGTCCGGAGCGCGTGAGACCGAAGCGAAGGTCCGACACGCGTTGCTGCGCAAACAGTCTTGTCAGTCCCTCACGAGGCCCCTCTGCGGATTCGAGCGGCGGCGCCGAGCTCGCATACCGAATGGTCAGCGCATCGCCGCCGATTGCGCTTGCCAGCTCGGCGAATCGCGTCGCGACGCTCTCGACCCATGCTTCGCGCTCGACCCAGAGGGTCGCGCCGTGCTCGGCGAGCGGTTCCTCCCAGACGTCGACGGCGCGCGCGGCCGGCGCCCGCGTGCCATCCCGGAGCGCAGCGTTTCGCCTAACGAGCGCCGCGCGATAGCGCTGCAATGCCCGGAGGTACCCGCGCGACGTCACGGCGAGCATGATGTCGAGAAAACGGCGACGCACCGACGGACCACCGGCGACGAGCTCCACGTCCGCCGGTGAGAGCATCGCGACGGGCAGCGCACCGACCGCGTCGGCGAGTCGCTCGCACACAGCGCCGTCGAGCCGCACGCGCTTTCGCTTGC
>DATBBP010000264.1:0-7819 GCA_036270935.1 Gemmatimonadaceae bacterium | reverse complement strand
AGCTTCGCGAGCTGACGACGTTGAGCGTCGAACAGCGCATGGTGTCGACGCTGCTCCGTATGGCCAATAACGCGACGTTCACTCGAGAAGACGGGAAGATCGTGCTGTGCACCGCGCGCTATCGGCTGCTATGCGAGCTGGTAGGCGCGACGCGAGAGTCCGTCTCACTCGTTCTGAGCCGCCTTACGGGCGAAGGGCTCGTTGAGCGCAAAGGAAGCACGCTCATTATTGCTCCGCCAACGCAGCTGGCCGAGCGCGTCGACGTGACGTCCGATAGTGAGTTGCTCATCGCGACGTTCGCGGACCGCGCAGAGCAAACCTTTCAGTAGGCCAAGCCATCTACGGCGGTCAACTGGGGCGAGGACGCATTCCTCGCCCCGTTTTGTCGCCAGTCGATAGATTCGCGCGGTGTCTCCGCGCGTGCGTCGTTCGTCCTGCGCACGTCATCCTTTTCGGCGATCGTCCGCACGATGCTGGCTCTAATCCTATCGGCTTTCGCGGTTGGTTTTTTTGTGGTCGTCGCGATAACGCGCCGCGCCGCGTTCAGGCTGCGTGACGACACGCTAAAACGGCTGCCGCTCGACTCGGACGGAATCATCATTGGCGCCGAGGGCTTCGATTTGCCTCGTGGTGCGAACGCCCCTGCGGCGCTGGTCATTCACGGCGGTGGGGACACGCCCCAGACGCTGCGTTACCTCGCCGAGTACTTGTACCAACGCGGCTATCACGTGCGGGCGCCCTTGCTGCCGGGGCACGGGCGAACGCCACGAGCATTCTCGAACGTTCTCGCTGACCAGTGGATGGAGACGGTCCGCGGCGCCTATCGAGAGCTCAGCGGTGAGCACACCTGGGTTGCAGTCGTTGGCCTCTCGATGGGTGGCGCGCTGGCGGCACAGTTAGTCGCGGAAGAGCGGTCCGTTCCAGCTGCCGTGCTGCTCGCCCCCTATCTCGCGATACCGGCGCGGATCGCTTTAGCCGCTCGCTCTGCGTCGCTGTGGGGTTTCGCTGTGCCATACGTGCGCGCGCTCGATCCCGCCGCGAGGCGATCGATCCAAGACCAAGGCGAAGCTGCACGCAGCCTTGCCTATGGGATCTTCACGCCGGCGGCTTTGCGCGCGCTGCGCAAGACAGTCGCTCGAGGCAGTCGCGCGCTGCCTAGAATCGCGTCTCCAACGCTGATGGTGCAGTCGCGCGAAGACAACCGGACTCCACCCGATGCGGCGCAACGGGCCTTCGATCACATTGGCGCCGTCGACAAGAAACTCGTGTGGCTAACCGGCGCAGGCCACGTCATTACCGTTGACTACGGTCGAGATCACGTGTTCGCGATCGTCGCGGACTGGCTCGACGATCACCGCGCCCACATCGCTCGCGAGCGACGCGCATAGTTAGAGGACGCTAAAGACGAAGGGCGCCTTGAGGCGCCCTTCGATGCTTATCCGAGCGACGGGATCAGCCCGTGACGCGATCGACGACGCTACTGCCCAGATCCTTGATCGCCTCCATTCCAGCAACCACTGCGGACCCTGCTTCCTTCGCCACCTCTTGCGCCACGCGGGTGACACGCGCAATCGGTGCCGGCATCTTCGACGACTTGCCCTTCGCTGCCTTACGAGTAGATGCCGTCGCCGCACTGCGCTTCGTGCTCGAGCGACCGCTCTTCGACGACGCGCTCGAACGTCCCGTGGACGCGCTCCGTGTGTTGCTCGCGGCGCTTGCTGCGGCCGCGGACCGACCGCGCGACTTCGTGCTCTTCGATCTCTTCTTGCTGCCGCCTCGTGTTGAAGCGGTCTTGCCAGACTTCCCGCGCGACTTCCTGGCCCTGGTCGCCATAGACGCTCTCCTCAGAGTCGTAATAGGAAAAACCATCTCGACGATAGCAAGAATCAGGCACATCCGTAAGGCGTTCAGATGCTCATGATCTCACACACTTGGTCAAGGTTTCCGATTCTTGTGACGGTTGAGCGAAATGTCGCTCGTTGCCTCGTCTCGGTTTGGCCCATACAATCATCGCGGGCCTACTGGGAGTAGCCATGATCGGTATCATCCTCGTCCTGATAGTCGCGCTAATGGCGCTTTTTGTCTTTACCAGCTCGTTCAAGATCGTCGGCCAGGCCGAGGTCATGGTGATCGAGCGATTGGGCCGCTTTCACCGGTTGGCCCGATCCGGGTTCAACATCCTCATTCCCTTCATCGAGCGCCCCAAGTCGATTGACGTGCGCTTTCTCGAGGCCGACGTCGCTGGTCAAAAGCGAATTGCGTCGCGCACGACGACACGCATCGATCTTCGCGAGCAGGTGCTCAACTTCCCGAGCCAGCCGGTGATCACGAAGGACAACGTCACGATAGACATCGATGCCGTGCTCTACTATCGAGTCGCCGATCCGCAAAAGGCGACGTACTCGATTCAGAACCTTCCGTACGCGCTCGAGACGCTGACGCGAACGACACTGCGCAACATTGTCGGCGACATCGAGCTGGATCAGACGCTCGCAAGTCGCGACATGATCAACAAGCGGATGCGAGACGTGATCGAAGAGGCGGCGGTGAGCTGGGGTGTGGACGTCACTCGTGTCGAGCTCCAGGCAATCGAACCTCCGCGCGACATCCAGCAGTCGATGGAGCTGCAGATGCGCGCCGAGCGCGAACGGCGCGCTGCCGTCACGAACGCGGAAGCTGGAAAGCGCGCAGCCATCCTCGAATCCGAGGGTCAGCGAGAGGCGCAGGTCCGCAAAGCGGAAGGTGAGAAGGAAGCTGCGATTCTCCGTGCTCAAGGCCTGGCCGAAGCGCGGCTCGCCATGGCGAACGCGGAAGCCGAAGCCATTCGACGCGTCGCGGATGCGCTGCCCGACGGTCAGGCTGCCGTCTACCTCCTCGGGCTCAAGTATTTTGAAGCACTGCCGAAGTTGGCTGAAGGAAAAGGATCGACCGTTTTCCTGCCAGCTGAAGCGGCGGGCGTCATGGGTACAGTCGGTGCGCTTCGAGAGATGATGAACAGGACCGCAACCAACATCGAAAGCTCGGCAGTTCGCAAAAACTCGGGTCCGATATCGGCGTCAACGGCGGCGTATCCATCGACAAGGCCCACTATCGCCGTTCGTGCGACCGATACACCAGTGCAAATGCCCGAGCCGCCAACGGAGCGATAGGGGCGACGCGACAGGGGAGTCAGAGCTTGGCCAAGATCACACGTGAGCGTGCCGAGCGCATCGCGAAGGCGCACGCCTGCGAGCACTGCGGCGAATACAGCTACAAGCGCGTCTCGATCACGCCGGCGACCAAGTCGCAGCAGGAGGCGCTCAAAGTGACGTGGCAAGCACTCAAGGTCTGCGGCGTCTGCGGCACGCAACAGGAACTTGGCATCGCCGCAGACGGCGACATCGTCTACGTGGGCTGACGCGCGCCCCCGTTCCACCTAACGAGATCCCACCTTTCCCCTCCCTCGCGAGGGCGCTCCGGAGCGCTCGTCAGTTCCGGGATGCTGGACAGCGACGATCCCATCTATGGGAACCATTCGTTGCGTCGAACGTAGAAAGCTCCAGCGACCATGGGAGCCGCCGCTAAAAGACGGTAGACAGTGGACCGTAGACGGTCGACCGTTTACCGACCAAGTGAGCGCCCCCGGGCACAGTAACCGGCCAAGCGGGTATACGAACACACGGCTCACACGCAATTAGCCGAAAGGCGCGCGATGTGACCAAAACCCTCATCGAAGTGTTATCTTTATATCACACTTGGGATTAGGGAATTAGGGGGTTAGCACTCACAAGGCGAACCGGCGCCAGGCCTTCCGGGAGAGTTGTTGTCGCGAGGTAGTAAATATGCGCAAGCCGAGACCGGCGACGTTCAATCCGGCGCAGGCACTTCACCTGATCGCGAGCGACCGGACAGGTTCGCCGCTCAGTTGTCCCTCCTGTTCCGGCCAGATCGAACGCACCCCGAACGACTCCCCACCTCCACCGCGTTGCCAAGTCACGCTTCGCTGCCGCGCGTGTGGTCGCTTGGCGCGGTATATCGCTGGGGCAGCCTGACCCTCCGCTGGAGCGCGCTGCGCGAATAGCGCGGACGCCTCGTTAAGCACGCCGACGACTGTGTCGCTCGGCGATTCCTCACCGGACGGCCCTAATGTTTACGTTCCGCTCCTCTCGCAGTCTCTAGTGCTGCGAGAGGCGTAGGTCGTCGTTAGCGTCTTGCACAAAACTTGCCCCGCGCCCCTTCAGTCCCGCCGCCGAGCCGGTCCCGGTGGTAGTGGACGCGGCCCTGCAGTGAGAGTGGACGCGCGAGTCGCGAGGAAGCGGATCGGAACACAGCTCGAAGAGGTACGGTTCATGGCACGTCTCCAGGGTACGGTGAAGTGGTTCAATGACGCCAAGGGCTACGGCTTCATCTCGCGAGAGGGTGGGCCGGATGTCTTTGTCCACTTCAGCGCCATTCAGGGAAGCGGCTTCAAGTCGCTCGCTGAGGGCGATCGCGTCGAGTTCGAGATTGTCCAAGGGCAGAAGGGTCCCCAGGCCGCTGACGTCACGAAGGCGTAACGCGTCCACAAAGGTTCTGCACGACGGTCGAGAACGATGAGCGCCCCGACATGTCGGGGCGTTCATCTTTAGATGCCCTGTCGTTCTCACAGAGGTGAGTCGATAGGCAGCTGTGCACTCGCACGTTGTGCCGTATCACCTGAACTCACGGTGTGATGCGACGACGATTGACCGCTGACACGCTCGAGCCGATGTACGCGACCATCGGTACGGACATTCCCGAAAGCGGCGACTGGAGCTTCGAACCCAAGTACGACGGCATGCGTGCGCTGGCATTCATTGGTCCGACGCGTGCGCGTCTGATGACGCGCAACGGCAAGGACAAGTCGGCGCAGTTTCCCGAAGTGATCGCCGCGTTAGGCAAGCTTGGCCGACAGCTCGGGCGAAAGGTGATACTCGACGGCGAAGTCGTCGCGCTCGAGCGGAATCGGCCCGGCCACTTTCAGGCGCTTCAGGGGCGTTTCCATCTCAAAGGGGCGGCTGATATCGCGCACGCGGCTCGTGTGTCGCCCGCAGCGATCGTCGTCTTCGACATACTGCTCGACGATCGTGACGTGTTGCTGGAGCAGCCGCTGACCGTGCGTCGCGAGCGCCTGGAGCTCGTCCTGCGCAAACCGCCTGCCGGCGCCCGTGTCAGCGAATCGTCGCCTAACGGGCCACGAATGCTGGAGCGTGCTCGCCGAGGACGGTGGGAAGGCATCATCGCGAAGCGAAGCGAATCGACCTACGTACCTGGCGCACGTTCACGCGATTGGTTGAAGCTCAAGCTGCAGCATCGGTCCGAGTTCGTTGTCGGCGGTTTCACCGAGCCACGGCGCACGCGTGCTCACCTTGGCGCGATCTTGTTAGGCTACTTCGACGCGGACGGTCAGCTTCGCTTCGTGGGACACACCGGAGGCGGATTCGATCGGGAGACCCTTCGGGACATGCGACAGCGCCTGGAACGAATCGAGCAGGCGCGGTCGCCATTCAGTGAAGTGACGCATTCGAACGAGCAAGTGCACTGGGTGAAGCCAAAGCTGGTCGTGGAGGTGAAATTCTCCGAGTGGACGTCAGACGGAAGGCTTCGGCAGCCGATCTTTCTGGGCTTGCGCGACGACAAGGACGCGCGCGACGTCCACCTCGAGCGTGAGAGCGTGCAGCGGTTGAAGGGCGCGAGATCGGAGCGAACGCTGACGACCGGTCGCAAGGCGAAGCGTGGCGTCGCTCGACGCGCATCGAAGCGACACGTTCACGCTACCGCGAAGCGCCATTCGACGACTGGTCGTAAGCAATCGTCTGTCATCGCTCAGCTCGACACGCTCGAGCGGAACAGCGGTGAAGGCACTGTCAAATTCGACGCGCGCAAATCGCTTCACGTCTCGAGTCTCGACAAGGTCTTCTTCGAGGACACCGGCATCACGAAGGGAGACGTGATGCGCTACTACGCGCTCGTCGCTCCCGTGCTCCTGCCGATTCTCGAGGACCGTCCGCTGATACTGAAGCGTTACCCCAACGGGATTGGAGGTTCGTCGTTCTTCCAGCAGAATGCGGGTACGTATCCAACCGGCGTTCGCGTCGCCGAGGTCGCTACCGAGGATGGCAAGCGGGCGAAGCGAATCGTCGGAGGCGATCTGCTCACGCTGCTGCATACGGTACAGCTCGGAACGATCGCCGTGCACCCGTGGCAGTCGCGCTTGCCTACGATTGAATTTGCCGACTACAGTACGATTGACCTCGATCCTGGCAAAGGGGTTCCGTTCGCGCGCGTCGTCGAGCTCGCGGAACACATTCGAGGCGAGCTCGAGGCTCTAGAATTGCAAGCCGCTCTAAAAACGTCCGGTTCTCGCGGGCTCCACATCGTACTGCCGTTGCCGCAGCACACGAGCTACGCTCGATCAGCTGCTCTCGCGGAAGCGATCGCTGCGCGAGTGACCGCGAAAAATCCGGCTCTTGCGACGCTGGAGCGGAGTCTGCAACGACGCCCGAAGGGAACGATTTATGTAGATGCTAAACAGAACGCACGAGGCAAAAGCGTCGCGAGTGCGTACTCTGTGCGCGAGCATCCGGGGGCGCCGGTGTCGGCGCCGCTTCGATGGAACGATCTGAACCCACGCTTGCGAATTGAAGACTTCACCATCGCCACCATGGCAAAGCGTCTCGAGAAGGTTGGCGATCTCTGGGGTGAAGCACTCAAGCACCGCAATACGTCACGAGCGATCGATCGCGCACTGCCGGAGGAACGATGATCGAGGAGTTGTCGATGGAAGTCTCGACCGAAAGTATTCAGGCGCCGACGCGAGTGTATCGCCGCGAGCTGCCGGGCGCGGGTTATGTTGCGATCGATGTCACGCGCACGTACGACGACACCACAGAAGATGGGAGCGAAGTTGAACGGAGTCGCGTGCGTGTCTACGTCGAGCGTCGAGCCAGTGAGGAGCGACGCAGCGGCCACGTGCCACCTGTGGTCGCGGAATTCGCCGGAGACGATCGCGCACCCGAGGTAGGCGAGCTGTATCGAATGGCTGCAGACAATGCCGCGCTTGCCCGAGCACTACTCGAATGGCAAGGCAAGCGTCAGCGACGCGCTACGGCCGACTGACTGCCGGCGCTGATAACGCCGGCGCGGCGGACCTCATCTCGCCCGCGCCGAGCGAAAGGAAAGGCGGAATGCTGATCGGAAGGCGACCCGTTATCGCGTTCACGCCTAGCAGAGCCTGAGCCGCGGCGCGCTGGGAAATTGGAAATCCTCCCCACGCGACGATGTACGCCGGCACAGTCGGCACCTGTTGGTACAGATACGGGTTGCCGAAGTTGACGAGAATGATCCGCGCCTTGCGCTGAGAGATCGCTCGCATGAACTCGATCACCGGCGCTGCCGCTGAAACCGAAGCGGAGCTATAGCTCGGCGCCAGATAGGAGCACAGCAGGACGAGATCCGCGGAATCAGCGGCGGCGACCAGGCGCGCGTAGTTCGTGCCCGCGTCGTCGGGATTCACGTATTCCGAACGCAACCGCACGCCGTTCGTGAGTCCTCGACGCAGCTCGGCAAGGAAGCTGACGTTGGCGCCGAGATCGCTGCGAGAAGCCAAGGTAACGACAAGAACTCTCTGCGCGGCGCCGGTGCCGCGCACGAGCGGCACGAGATGAAGTGAATCCTTTGCGAGCGTAATCGACAGCTCCGCCGCTCGACCTGCAACATTGAGATTGTTCGAATCACCGACGATAGCTTGCACCGAATCGAGGTCGACGAGGCGATTGCGATGGAGGCCGAGCCGCTCCTTTACTTCGAGAAGGCGACGGAC
>DATBBP010000263.1:0-4141 GCA_036270935.1 Gemmatimonadaceae bacterium | reverse complement strand
CGCGCCCCTATACCCGCCTCGCCTACGCCGTCCCCACGTCTACCTCGAACCTACGCCCTCTGCTACATTTCCCCTCTCACCAGCTGCGCTTCCGCAGCTGGCTTCATTTCCCCTCCTCGCACTTCGGCAACCAGCGCGGGGCGGTCACGACCAAAGGGAGGATTGCCCACGCATGTCGCGCCAGTATGAGGCGGTCTACGTCTTCGATTCCCAGCTCGAGGACGCCGCCATCAACGATCGGCTCGGTCGCTTCCACGCCCTGCTCGGCAGCGCCGAAGGGCTCGAAGTGAATCACTGGGGCCGCCGCCAACTCGCATTTCCAATCAAGCGCCGCGAAAGCGGCTACTACGTCGTCGCCCGCTTCGGCGTCGAATCCGGCGTGCTCCCAGAGTACGAGCGCGCAATCAAGCTCGACGATGGCATCCTGCGTCACTTGCTCACGCTCCACGAGCACGAGCTCGGCGCACCGCCGATGAGCGAAGAGGAACTTGAGGCGGCGAGCCGTCGCCGCGAGGACGAAGAGGAGGATGAGGAATAACCATGCGTCGACCAACAAAAACCTGCCCGTTCTGTGAGACGCGCGTTCACTTCATCGACTACAAGGATGATCGCGCGCTCGGCCGTTTTATCACCGATCACGGCAAGATCCTGCCGAGCCGCCTGAGCGGCGTGTGCGCGCGCCATCAACGTCAGCTGTCGACGGCGATCAAGCGCGCGCGATATCTCGCCCTCATTCCTTATATCCGCGGAATGCAGAGCTGAGCACGCCTCGATGACGACGCCGGACGCATCTACGAGATCGATGCCCGCGACTGGAGAGCGAGGGTGGCGCAAGCTGATCCTCGCTCTCCTGGCGTTCGTCTTCCTCCCTGAGCTTCCGCAGCTACGCGCCATCTTGCCGGTCGAGCAAACGATTTACCTGCTCGTGCCTGCCTTGGCCGCGTGCTTTCTCGTGGGCTGGTGGGCCGGTGGACGCGCGCTCGTCGCCATTGCCTGGGTGTCGTTGGCGGCATGGTTGATGTGGGAGCGGCCCGGAACACCGGAGGCGTTTCACAACCTGGAGCGCGGTTGGAGTCTCCTTCTCGCGGGAGCGTTCGGGCTGACCTGCCTCCTGGGCGAGCGCCGTCCGCTTTTCGCGCGAGCGCTCGGCGCACTGTCCATCGCGATCTTCCTCGCGATCGCGATGAGCGTGACGGGGCCCGTGCCCTTGAGCGCGGCGAAGGAAACGATTGCGAGCGAGTTCGTGCATCGCAACGACGAGACGATGGCTGGCATCAACGGCGTCATCGGCGATCATCCGAAGGAGTGGAACGACGTGACGTCGCGATTCCCGACGTTTGCGACGATGCCCGCGGAGATCGAAAAGCAGTTGACTACGCTGTCGCGCGTTGGCCTAACGGTATTCCCGTCTCTGCTCTCACTCGAGTCGCTGATCGCGCTGGCGCTTGCATGGACCATCTATCATCGCCTGAGCCGAGCACGTCTCGGCGCGCCCTTACGGCCGCTGCGGGAGTTCCGGTTCAACGATCAGTTGGTATGGGGCCTGATGGTTGGCCTCACCATCGTACTTCTGCCGACGCTGCAAGCCTTCCGCGGCGTTGGACGGAATCTCCTGGTTTTCTTTTACGCGCTCTATGCGATTCGCGGTCTCGGTGTGCTAGTCTGGTTCCTCGCGCCGAGCGCGATGGCAATGACCGTTGGCGTTGGCCTCGTGATGCTGTTTTCCGGATTCCTTTGGATTCAGTTGTTCGCTCTCGCCGGATTCCTGATTTTCCTGTTTGCGTCGTTCGTGCTCGGTCTCGGCGATACGTGGGCCGACTGGCGCCGGCGCGTACGACCAACTGCGTGATCGCGCGCTGCGCTCGCTCCGACTCCTTTACCCAAACATCAACTTCTGGAGCACCTCAAAATGGAAGTCATTCTTCGCCGCGCCGTCGAGAACCTTGGCAAGCCGGGCGACGTCGTGAAGGTCAAGAACGGATACGGTCGCAACTACCTTCTCCCACATAACCTCGCATACGAGGCGACGCCCGGAAACCTGAAGCGCATCCAGCAAGAGCGAGATCGTCTCGATGCCGCCGAGGGTCAGCGGCGCGATTCAGCTCAGGAAGTCGCAACGAAGCTGGAGCAGGTCTCACTGACCTTCTCGGCTCGCGTGGGTGAGGAGGGCAAGTTGTTCGGCTCCGTGACGGCTGCGGACATTGCACAGCAGCTCGAGCAGCAGGGATTCCACATCGAGAAGCGACAGATCGATCTGCACGAGGCCATCAAATCGCTCGGCGTTTACAGGGTTCCCATTCGCTTGCACGCCGACGTGAAGCCGGAGATTCGAGTCTGGGTGATCAAGCAATAGATCGGCATCATTCGCATATTGGAATCGGCCTCGCGCACGGAGCGCGGGGCCGATTTTGCTTGAGCACCCAAGTGCACAAAGTCAACGCGGGCGATTTGCCCCGACTCCGAAACGCGGAATCGTGGTGGCCTGATATCTGATAGCTGTCTTGACCGTGTTGCACTTCGGTGCAGCGCATTATGCTAATGGGACCGGCCTGCGACGCCGGTTCCATGACAACCGAAATCAACCGGAGCACCCAGGACGCTGATGAACACGACTACTTCGCTTCCTTCGTCAGTTCTTGCGCAGCGCGCAGCCCAGATCTGCCTCGAGCACAGAGCGAATGATGTCGTGATTCTCGATCTCCGTGGTGTCTCCGATATGACTGATTTTTTTGTCCTGGCGAGCGGTACGTCTGATACGCACGTCCGCGCGCTGGGAGAGCACGTGTTGGAAGAATTGAAACGGGATGGGGCGGCACCACATCACGTAGAAGGTTTGACCCAGGGCCGCTGGGTATTGCTCGACTACGTGGATTTCGTTGTTCACCTTTTTCATCCCACGCTGCGGAGTTTCTATCAGCTCGAGCGCCTCTGGAACGATGCGGCGCTGATCCCGGTAGAGTCTCAAGGAGCCGGTGCGTGAAGTCGCAGAAAAGTGTGGTGCTCGCCGCTGTAGTTGTCGCGGTTATGCTACCACACACGCCTGTCAAGGCGCAGAGTTACTTCGGTCAAAACCAAGTTCAGTACGATCAGTTTCGCTGGCAGGTCTTAGAAACTGAGCACTTCCTCATTTACTACTATCCGGAAGAGGCTCAGGCGACGACCGACGCTGCGCGTATGGCTGAGCGAGCGTACGCGCGTCTATCGCGCGTGCTCGACCACCAGTTCCGCGAGAAGAAGCCGATCATGCTGTTCGAGTCGCGCAACGACTTTGGCCAGAACAACGTGACCGGCGACCTCGGCGAGGGAACAGGCGGCGTCACCGAAGCGCTCCGCCATCGCATGCTTCTGAACTTCACCGGCGACTACAAGAGTTTTGAGCATGTACTAACGCACGAGATGGTGCACGCCTTCCAGTACGACATCTTCGCGCACGGAAAAGCTGGCGCGGGACTGCAGACGCTGCAGCAGGTCAACCCGCCGCTCTGGTTCGCGGAAGGAATGGCCGAGTATCTGTCCCTCGGTCCGAACAGCTCGCTCACCGATGCGTGGATGCGCGATGCGGCGCTCAATGGAAAGATCCCGACGATCGACCAGCTGACGGACTATCCCGAGCGGTTTTTCCCTTATCGCTACGGACACGCCTTGTGGACCTTTGTCGGCCGCAAATGGGGCGATGAGGCAATCGGTCAAATTATGAACGCGGCGCCGAGCGTTGGGATCGAGCGCGCGTTCAAGCGCGAGCTCGGCATCTCCCTCGAAGATCTGGGCGACGAGTGGAAGGAGGACATGCAGCAGCACTACCTCCCGCCCGTCGCGAATCTGGATCGTCCGCGAAAGTTCGCGTCTCCGCTACTGACGCAGCGCCGAAGCGGTGGCGAGATCTTCCTCGCGCCGTCGCTCTCGCCCGACGGGAAGAACATCGCGTTCCTCTCGAATGGCAGCTTCGTGCGCGGCGAAGTGTTCATCGACCTCTGGCTCGGAGACGCCGAAACGGGCAAGCGCATCGCGAGGCTCGTCAAGAGCACGTTCGATCCGAACTTCGAGGAGCTGCGTCTGCTCTATTCGCAGAGCGCGTTCTCTCCCGATGGTAAGGAGCTCGCGTTCACGGCGCAGCGCGAAGGGCGTGACGTTCTGTATCTGC
>DATBBP010000262.1:0-5033 GCA_036270935.1 Gemmatimonadaceae bacterium | reverse complement strand
CGACGCGCCCTTCTCGACGCGCCGTTCTCGACGCGCCCCTCCAGCTGTTCCACCCTCTTAACGCCCACCCTTCCTCCCTCCAACGAGCACTTTCCCGTTCTCGACCTTCACCTCGTACACCGCGACCGGATCGATTGCCGGACCCCGCCGCACCTCGCCTGTTAGGCACGAATACCGCGCCCCGTGCCACACACACTCGATCGTCCCGTCGCTCGACAACGTGCCGTCGGACAACGGGAACTCCGCGTGCGTGCATACATTGTGAACCGCGCCGATCCGTCCGCGATAATTGAACAGGCACACCTCCTCGCCAGACGCGCTCCGCACGCCAAGCAGCGACCCCTCCGGCACATCGTCCTCGTCGGCGACGACCTCGAGTGCCTCACCTTCGTCGCGCGTGTCGCCGACCGTCACTCGTTGTCCCCCTCCCCCTCGCTCGTGTCGCCGCCGCCGTTCAGCGCCGATCGCAGCGCATGCCACGCCATGCTCGCGCATTTCACGCGAATCGGGAAGCGCGACACGCCACCTAACGCACGCAGCGATCCGAGCGCCTTTTTCGCTTCGGGGTCAGCCTCGACGTCGAGCTTCCCGGTGACGAGATCGTGAAAGCGCTTGAAGAGCGCCTCCGCCTCCAAGAGAGTCTTCCCCTTCACTGCTTCGGTCATCAACGACGCCGACGCGCGCGAGATCGCGCATCCGCTCCCCTGGAAGCTCGCGTCGCTCACTCGATCGCCGTCCAGCTTCAACCAGAGCGTCAGCGCGTCTCCGCACAGCGGATTGCGTCCTTCGACGACGCGGTCGGCGCCCTCCATCTCGCGATAGTTCCGCGGACGGCGGTTATGCTCGAGAATGAGCTCCTGGTAGAGGGCGTCGAGATTGGCCATGGGCAGGTGCTAGGCGTGAGGTGCTAGGTGCTAGGGCCGTTTCGCTGTTCTTCTAGCACCTAGCACCAAGCAACTGCACCTATGCACTTCCCTCGATACGGGTAAACCGCTTCAGCGTCATCCGCTCCAACTCCTCGCGCACGCTTTCCTGCTCGATCGTTTCCAGCACATCCGCTGCGAACGCGTACGTGAGCAGGCGACGCGCGAGCTCTCGGCTCACGCCGCGGCTCTTCATGTAGAATAGCGCCTGCTCGTCGAGCCGACCGACCGTCGCGCCGTGCGTGCATTTCACGTCATCGGCGAAAATTTCCAGTTGTGGCTTCGTGTCGATGCGCGCCTTATCGGAGAGCAACAGCGTGTTGTTCGTCTGCTTGCCGTCCGTCTTCTGCGCGATCGGGTCGACGTACACCTTGCCGTTGAACACGCCGTGCGACTGCCCGTCGAGCACACCCTTGTAGAGCTCACGGCTGTAGCAATTCGGCTGCGCGTGCTCGATCATCGTCTGGTGATCGCAATGTTGCTCGCCGTCGAGCATGTACAAACCGTTCAGTGTCGAACCGCAGCCCTCGCCATCGAGCGTTGTGTAGATGTTGGTGCGCGTCAAGGACCCGCCAATCGCCAGTGAGAAGGAGAAGTAATGGCTGTCGCGCGCCTGATGCGTGTCGATCGTGCCGACGTGATAGGAGCGCATGCCCTCGCGCTGCATCTTGTAATGGTGCAGTGTCGCGCCCTCGCCGATCGCCACCTCGGTGACGGCATTCGTGAAGTACACGGCGTCACTCAGCGACACGTAGCTCTCGATCACCATCGCTTTCGCGTGACGCTCGACGATGATCAGGTTGCGCGGATGCATCATCGACTTCGCCGCGACCGCGTCGGTGACGAAGACGAGATGAATCGGCTTCTCGACTTCGACGCCAGGCTCCACGCGCACGACGGCGCCATCGTGCATGAAGGCGGTATTGAGCGCCGAGAATGCGCGATCGTCGTATCTGGTGATCTGTGCGAGCTGCTCGACGAGCTCCGGCGCCTCGCGCCACGCGGTGTACAGGTCGATCAGCTTCACGCCGCGCGGCAGCGCACGGGTATTCGAGAGCTCGGGTGCGTGGCGACCGTTCACGAACACGAGCGTATGCCAGTCGCTCTGGCCGAACGTGAACGGCGCGAGCGCCGCGGGCTGAACGTCGCCGCTTGGCGTCGTGATGTACAGATAGTCATGCTCGACGATCGGCGCGACACTCGTGAAATGCCAATCCTCGTTCTTCGTGGTCGGGAAGCCCAGGCGACGAAACGCCTCGAAGGCTGTTTCGCGCATCGATTGAATGCTCGAGGGCGCACTCCGGCCGTCGCCGTCGTCGAATGCGCGGAACGCTTCTTCGAAGGGACTCACGGCACTCGGGTGATCGAGGATGGCCTCTGCTTCCGCCGGTGCGGTCACGCCGCCACCTCCGGTGGCTGGTCACCGCCCGAGAGCCAATCGTACCCCTTGTCCTCGAGCTCGAGCGCGAGCTCCTTCCCGCCCGACTTCACAATGCGTCCAGCGGACAAGACGTGTACGAAGTCAGGCACGATATAGTTGAGCAAACGCTGATAGTGCGTCACGACGATGAACGACCGATCCTTCGTGCGCAACTTGTTGACGCCGTCGGCGACGGTACGCAGCGCGTCGATGTCCAGCCCCGAGTCCGTCTCGTCGAGAATACCAAGGCTTGGCTCGAGCACCGCGAGCTGAAGGATCTCGTTTCGCTTTTTCTCACCACCAGAGAAGCCCATATTCACCGATCGCCCGAGCATCGCCGAATCCATGTCGACGAGCTTGAGCCGCTCCTCCATGAGGTCAGCAAACTCTAACGGATCAACCTCCGGCTCACCCCGCGCCTTGCGGATCTCGTTGTACGCAGCCCGCAGGAAGTACGCGTTCGATACACCAGGGATCTCGACCGGATACTGGAACGCCAGAAAAATGCCCGCCTGCGCGCGCTCCTCCGGCTGCATCTCGAGCAGATCGCGGCCCTTGTAAGTGACCGAGCCGCCGGTGACCTCGTACGCCGGATTCCCGGCAAGCACCTGCGCCAGCGTGCTCTTCCCAGAGCCGTTAGGGCCCATCACAGCGTGGACCTGTCCAACATCGAGCGTCAGATCGATGCCGCGCAAAATCGGCTTGTCGCCGACCGAAGCGGTGAGAGCTCGAATTTCAAGAAAAGCCATATTCTCCAGAGGTGCTCGGTGCTAGGTGCTAGGTGCATCTCGTTCAATCAGCCAACACTTCCTTCGAGCGTGATCCCCAACAGCTGCTGGGCTTCCAACGCAAACTCCATCGGCAGCTCCTTGAATACTTCCTTGCAGAAGCCGCTCACGATCATGCTCACCGCCTGCTCGGCGCTGAGCCCACGTTGCTTGAGGTAGAAGATCTGGTCCTCTCCGATTTTCGACGTCGAGGCTTCGTGCTCTACGATCGCGCTGTTATTCGCGACCTCGATGTACGGAAACGTGTGCGCGCCGCATCGGTTGCCGACGAGCATCGAATCGCACTGCGTGTAGTTCCGCGCGCCGCTTGCCTTCGGCAGCACCTGCACCCGGCCACGATAGGAGTTATTGCCTTCACCAGCCGAGATGCCCTTGGAGACAATAGTCGATTTCGTGTTCTTGCCGATGTGAATCATTTTCGTTCCCGTATCGGCTTGCTGGCGATTGTTCACCACCGCGACGCTGTAGAACTCGCCGACGGAGTTATCGCCCTGCAGAATCACGCTCGGATACTTCCATGTGATCGCTGATCCGGTCTCGACCTGCGTCCAGGAAATCTTCGAGTTGGCGAACGCTTTCCCACGCTTGGTTACGAAGTTGTAGATGCCGCCGCGGCCTTCCTTGTCTCCAGCGTACCAGTTCTGCACGGTCGAGTATTTCACCGACGCACCAGGAAGCGCGACCAGTTCGACGACCGCCGCATGTAGCTGATTGGTGCTGCGCTTGGGTGCCGTGCACCCTTCCAGATAGCTGACGTACGCGCCCTCGTCCGCGACGATGAGCGTGCGCTCAAACTGCCCCGTGTCGGCGGCGTTGATGCGGAAATACGTCGACAGCTCCATCGGACACCGCACGCCCCTCGGCACATACACGAACGACCCGTCCGAGAACACCGCGCTGTTCAGCGCGGCGAAGAAGTTGTCGCTGTAGGGAACCACCGAACCAAGGTATTTCCGAACGAGATCCGGATGCTTGTGGATCGCCTCGCCGAGCGACATGAAGATGATGCCGGCTTTCGCCAGCTCCTCCTTCATCGTCGTACCGACCGACACCGAGTCGAAGATCGCGTCGACGGCCACGCCCGCGAGCATCTTCTGCTCGCGCAGCGGGATGCCGAGACGCTCGTACGTCTTGAGAATCTCCGGATCGACCTCGTCGAGGCTCGCAAGCGCCTTCGCGTTCTTCGGCGCCGAGTAGTAGCGGACCGACTGATAGTCGATCGGCGCGTACTTCACGTTTGGCCAGTGCGGCTCGGGCATCGACTGCCATCGGCGTAGCGCCTTGAGACGCCACTCGAGCATCCACTCTGGCTCGTCCTTCTTCTCCGAGATCTGTCGGACGACGTCTTCGCTTAGTCCCGGCGGGAACGTGTCCGATTCGACTTCAGTGACGAAGCCAGCCTCGTAATCCTTCGTGATGAGTGATTCAATCGAAGAGCTCATACGCGCTCCAAGGCGGCGCGATGCAGGCGGAAGGGAGACTGATCTGCAGTCTCAAATCCTTGGCCCGTAGTAATTTGCGTTCGACCACCGAACGCCAGGCTTCACCGACAGCCCCAACCGCCTCGCCCGCGCCGAGCGACGGCTGTTATCTCGGACAAAATTAGTCGCAAATGGCAGCAGGTGCTAGGTGATTGATGCTATGTGACCTCGCCAGAGTGCTAGGGCGTCGAGCCCTCCCTAGCACCTAGCACCTCGGCACCCGGGTTACGGACCGCGATGCAAGAAGACGAGCGTTGCGATCGCCACAGCAGCGATTACCGAGCTCACGAACGCCACCGCGCGCATCGGGCTGCGCATCGTCACCGCCGTAGAGAGGTCGGTCATCGGCGATGTCCTCACCCTCCGCGCCTTTGACTCGACGGCGCCGATCTCGTGCTCGCTCGTGATGTTTGCCGAGGTC
>DATBBP010000261.1:0-2676 GCA_036270935.1 Gemmatimonadaceae bacterium | reverse complement strand
CGGCGACGCGCGCTTCACGAACATGGCGAACGCGGGCATGGTGAACGTCGGCCAACTCGTTAGGCAAGGCCACGATGACGAGGGTGTCGTCCTCGTCGGCTTCGGCTCGCACCGCGGGAGCGTGATCGCGGGCGAGGAGTGGGGGGCGCCGATGGAGCGGATGCGGGTTCCCGAGGCCCGTTCAGGGAGCTGGGAGCACGTGATGCACGAGGCGCTCCGGCGGAGTCCCGAAGCGCTCGGTGCTGCATTGCTCCTGTTCGACGACGCCAACGATGGCGGCTTTCCCGGGCTCGACGAGCCAATCGCGCACCGCGCGATCGGTGTCGTATACGATCCCGGTCACGAACGCTGGGGGAACTACGTGCCTACGGTCGTCGCTCGCCGTTATGACGCGTTCATCTTCATCGACGAGACGCACGCACTTTCACCGTTACATCTCCCGGTGCGGGTCGGTGAGGTGCCGGAAACGTTTCCGAGTGGCGAGTGACGACGAGTGGCGCCACGCGCCGTCACTCGTAGAGTTTCCCGAGATCCACCTTCGCCAGCTCGATGAAATACTGCGACAGCTGCTGCACCACGACCTCGAGATAGTTTCGGCCCTTCTCAGCAGTCGACTTCTTCGGGTTGCCCACGCCAGTGTCTGATGTGATTTGCTTCCAGTCGCGTGGCGCCCAGGCCCAGCCTTCGCGTAAGGCACCGATGCGAAAGCGCCGCTCCTTGCCTTCACCAGCCTCGCTCAGCGGCAATACGACGTCCGGCGCGAGGTGCATCATGACGCTGGTCTCGAGCTCTCCTGCGTGATCGCCGAGATCCTCGAAATGTGCTTTCGGGTCGACGACCTTGTACCAGTTCACGGTCGTGAGAAAGACCTTCGTCCGTGGCTGCAGCTCGCGAATGATCTGTCGATAGTCATTCGCGCCATGTCCGTTTAGGATGCAGAGCTTGAGTATTCCCTGACGCTCGAGCGAGCCCGCGAGATCGGCGAGCAGCGCGGACTGCGTGCTCGGGTTCATGTTGATGCATCCCTTGATCTCGAGTTGCGTTGTCTGGACACCGAAAGGCACTGCCGGCAGCACGAGGACGCGCGCGCCGGCCGACCATGCGCGCTGCGCGGCTGCTGCAGCGATCCGCACCGAAAGGATCGTGTCGGTTGCGTAAGGAAGGTGATAATTGTGTGCCTCGGTCGCTCCCCATGGCAGGATTGCCAGCTCGTAATGCGTTGCGTCGACGGTCTTCCACGTCGTCTCGGAGAGTATGAAAGGGCGTGTCGGCATGGTGGGCGCAAAAATACCGTTGCCTAACGGCTAACGTTGCGCCGCCCGCCGATCAGCGCGTCGACGCTCCACGAACCTCCACCGGCGAAAGCCAGATACAGAAAGACGAAGCATAGAACGACAGGCAGTTCGCCGCGATTCATGATTGGGAGGAACGCGCGCGGCATGTGCACCGTGAAGTAGGCGACCGCCATCTCGCCGCAGACGATGAACGCGACCGGGCGAGTGAACAGCCCGATGAGCAGCAACAAACCGCCGAAGAACTCGAGAATCCCTGCGAATCCGGTTTGCGAGAGCAACGTCAGAGGCGCCACCGGTCCGGGCCCGCCGCTTGGGGGATAGTGGAACAACTTCTGGCTGCCGTGCTGCATGAAGATCAACGCGGAGGCGATGCGCAGCAGACTGAGAACGAGGTTGGTCCATCGATCGCGAGCGGGGACGAACAGGTTCATGGAAGTCTCGGGTCGTCAGGAGCTCCGCTTGGCGGCCTTGCGTGCCTTCTTCTTCACTTTACCGGGACGCGTTTTGCCGTACGTGCCGCGATAGATCTTGCCCTTCCGTGAGCGCTTATCGCCTCTGCCCATCTGCTCAGCTCCGATTGTGGGATTAAGCGTCGAAGGCTAATCGCATCATTGAACCGCCGAAAGGCGCTTTTAGGGTTGGCCTTTCATCACTTTGCCAACGGTCCCAAGCTCTTGCCCATCAGTAGCTCCGACTCGAGGCGCCTTCCCAGTCTGCGCCGTCGCCAATCGTCCCGAACGGCGAGCTACGTCGTGGCTCTCCAAAAGCCTAACGACAACCGGCTCGTTGTCGATGTCGAAATGATCTCCGTTCACGGTGTCCGCTACGTGCTCTGTTGATCGGTCGTGATCGCGAACTTGATTCCCGCTGCCACGGCGACGAGACACACAACGACTCCGATGGCGTAAACGCCTCGCCCAATCCCCTGATCGTGCGCGAGCACTCCGAACCGCCCGAGCAGGAATGCCCAATCGTGCTCACCACCCCCGACGAGCGGAAGCTCCTGCACTCGGGCATCTCGCACATACACAGAGATGTTCCAAAGGTTCTGCCCGATCCACCACAGGGGCACCGTCGCAGCATGGCGGTCGCCGCGCTGGGCGAAATAGCACACGAACGCGGCAGGCACGATCAGTTGGAACAGGGTGCCTCCCGCGGCGGCGATGACTTCGCCAAATGGACCGAAGACCAGGTGTCCCGTCTCATGAATCGCGAGATCGATCCCGTCGAGGAACCAGCCCGAGTCGGGATGTCGCATGAGCGGAATCGCGTAGAGTCCGAGCACGATCGTGAGGGCGAGACGCGCGTAGGCAGTTCGCCGCTTTTGCTCCTCGCTCGAGGTCAGGATCGTCTCCGCCATCCGTGGTTGACTCTCCGCGGC
>DATBBP010000260.1:0-4304 GCA_036270935.1 Gemmatimonadaceae bacterium | reverse complement strand
CGCTGTCGCTCGACGTGTCGATGAGCTTCGAGCTCGATCCGGACAAGGCGCCGGGGCTGTACACGACGTTCCGCCGCGACATCGAGTCGATCCAGCATGGCTACGTGAAGCAATCGATTCGCCAGGCGCTTCAAGAAGTCATCGGCAATGAAGAGATCGCGGCGGTAATCGGGCCCAAAAAGGCGGAGGCCGTCGCGCGCACGCAGCAGCTCATCGCCGAACGCCTCACTCCATACGGCTTCATCGTTAAGCAATTCACAATCAATGAGCTTCGCGCTCCGCCAGCCGTGATCGAAGCGATCAATCAGAAGAACGTGATGCAGCAACAGGCGCTGACGGCCCAGAACGAGCTGCAGAAGAACACGTTCCAGGCGCAGGGTGATTCGATTAAAGCGGCCGGCCGCGCGAAGGCGATTCTGACTGAGGCGGAAGCGCAGGCACGCGCGAACGAGCTATTGTCCAAGAGCATCACCGGGACGCTCGTGCAGTACGAGATGGCGAAACGCTGGAATGGCCAGATGCCGCAAGTCAGCGGATCAGCCATGCCGATGATTCAACTTCCGAAACCGTAACCGGTAGTTGGTTGTTGGTGGTTGATAATCAAGCCAACCACCAACAACCGGCCACCACAGCCATGAGCATTTACGAATTCTCGCTCGCTCTCGGTGCCGCCGGCTTGTGCATCATGGGATTGAGTGGATTTGCCCATACGATCGGTGGCCATCACGGAGTTCACGCTCCTCATGGCTCGCAAACGGGGCACCATGCCGGCGCTATGCGTGGCGGGATGCGGGGTGGGCGCGCAGCTGGACGCTTCAGCGGGACACGCGCACTTTGGGCGTTATTGTCGCCCCGTCCGCTCTTCAGTGTTCTCGTGGGATTCGGTGCGGTTGGGATGATTCTTCACCCGATGGTGCCGAGTGCGCTGCTGTTTCCCGTGGCCGCGGCCGGAGGGATTCTCTTCGAGCTGGGCATCACAAGACCCTTATGGAATTTCCTTTTTCGCTTCGAGTCGGCGCCGGCGCTGACGCTCGAGAGCTGCATTGGCGATGAGGCCCGGGCAGCGACCAGCTTCAACGCGAAAGGCGACGGTCTCGTGGCGCTCGAGCTCGACGGCCAGATGGTGCAGTTGTTAGGCACCCTGCACCGCGAGGATCGTGATGCAGGTGTCCGCGTGCGCGCCGGAGATCCGGTCCGCATCGACGAAGTGGACGCCGAGCGCAATCGCTGCATCGTGCGCCGCGTCTAGCCATATCAACCATTTAGTTGCATTGTCGGCGAGCGTGCCTCGCGACACTCTCATTTCGCTTCGGCGAAGGTAGCGTTATGGATCTTCATACAATCATCACCAATCCGCTTTTCATCATAGCCGGCATACTGCTCGGCATGTTCGTGGTCCTACCCACGATCGTCGCGGCATTCCTTCGCGACGTGGAAGCAGGAACGGTTCGTCTCGTCAGCTGGATCACGGGCGGCACTGTGATTTACCGTGGGCCGGGCAAGTCGAAGGAAATTCCATTATTGACTACCGGCACAACCATCTCGAGCAAAGTCATCAACGTCGATCTCGACATCACCGATCAAACCGCGGACGTCGACGATAGCGGCAGGCCGCAGCCGATCAAGATTCGCGTTTTGGCCAGCGCCATTGTTTCCGTTGGTGATTCGGACGTCATGGTGCGAACGGCGGCCAATCGCTTTTTCGCGAAGCCCGAATCAGATCAGATGAGCACTCTCACCGATCTGCTATCGAGCTCCGGCCGTCGCGCGATCAACTTGCTCACGCACGATCAGCTCTTCTCGGCGAAGACGATGCCGGCGCGCGGGCTGCCAGAAACGACGAGTGGCAGCCCAGGTACGGCTCTCACGTCGGCAAAGCCACAGGCGCTCGCGCTTGCGGCGGCCGTGCAAGAGGACGAAGACGATCCGCTCGCGGTGATCATACGCAAAGCATGCTCGCGCGAGCTCACTGATCTGGGCCTCACCTTCAATTCACTCAACATCAAGGTTGTACAGTCGGAGGTCGCCGAGGCTCGGCGCCGCATGTCTGCGGCCGAGGCGCAGGCGAACGCCGACATCGTGTCGGCGCAGCAGACGCGCCGTGCAAAAGAAGCGCAGCTCGAAGCGGAGCGCGCGATCTCCGACAAGCAGCGAGAGCTGGAGCAGACGAAGGCGTCGAATGCCGCTCTCGTCGCGCAGGCGGAAGCCCTTCGTCAACAAGCGCAGGGCGTTCAACGCGAGGCAGAGCTCGACGCGACGCAGATTGCGCAAGCAAAGGCAGACGCGGAGCGCGTACGGATCGAAGCCACCGCCGCGGCGGAAGCGGACGCCATTCGCATTCGTCGCATTGCCGACGCACAAGCCGAGGCAATTCAGAAGGTGAACGACGCGATCAAAGCAGGCGGCGAGGCCTATTTCCGCTATCGCCAGATCGAGATGCTACCGCAGATCGTTCCCGCGATTGCCGGGGCGTTATCGGAGGCGAAGCTGGTGACGATCGCGGGCGGAGGAGAAGGTGGTGCTCCACAGGCGGCAACGGCGAACATCGCCAGCGTCATTCAGACCGTGCTCGCTGCCCAGCTCGTCACTAGGGGTGGTGTCTTGGATGGCGCGATGCCGCCGGCAAACAATAGCGGGCCGGCGCCGGTCTCGGCACCGTCGCTGCCGCTTCCACCAAGCCAGCCGGCGCGCCGCTAAACACGTTGGTTCGTTGCTAGTGACTGCTCGTTAGTAAAGTCAAAACGTGGTACCGCCGGTAATTCATGCGACGGCACCACGTACTATCTTTCCGCCATGCCCATCGTACCGTTCGAATCATTACCCGATGCATCGCGCGTCTGGGTTTTCGGCAGCGACCGCGCCCTGAGTGGTGAGGACGCGGAGCGCTTGCTCGCCGAGGTCGACCGCTTTCTAAGTCAGTGGAAGGCGCATGGGGTGCCGCTCAGTTGCGCCCGGGACTGGCGCGATGCGCACTTGCTCACGGTCGGCGTCGACAGCACGGTGGAGAGCGCCTCGGGCTGCTCGATCGATGGTCTATTCCGTATCCTTCACTCGATCGAGCGGCCGCTCGGCACGCGACTCCTCGGCGGCGGACGCGTCTTCTATCGCGACGAGAACGGACGCGTGCAGTGTGTCACCCGCGATCGTCTTCCCGAGCTCGCGAAATCGCACGACGTCAACAGCGAGACGCCGGTGTTCGATACGGGCCTAACGACCGCGGGGCAGTGGCGGTCGCGCTTCGAATCGCCGGCCCGCACTACGTGGGTTGGAGATCTCCTCGGAGTCTTATGACGAAGTCAGGAGAGCCAGCGCGCGAGGTTCTCGTGCACAAAATCGTCATCGTTCAGCTCGGGGTATAGCCAGTGGACTCGATCGATCTCTTCGGCCTGGCCGTCAGAAAGCTGTTCGTGCGAATCGAGACACCAGGTACCGCGCAGCAATCCCTGACGGCGGAGAATATCGTGAATTCCAGGGATGCAGCCGCGGAACGCGTGGGCGACGTCAAAGATGGCGCCATTCGCGTCGGTGAGTGCTGCCGCTTCCTCGAGCCACGCGCTACCGAGAGAGCCTAGCGCGCGGGCGGCTTTCGCGCGTTCGTGCAGCTGAACCGCGGCTCGCGTCCAGCACGCCCACTGGCCAAGCAGACCGCCATCGATCCAACGAACCGTGCGCTCGCCGCGAACGACAACGGGAAATGGCGTGAGCAGATCCAAAATGATGTTGTCGTCGTTGCCGGTGTACAGTGCGATGTCGTCGCGTCCAGCCTCTGCGATCGCACGTATGACGTCGAGAGTCTGATAACGATTGAACGGCGCGATCTTGATCGCCCACACGTTAGGCAGCTCGGCGAATTCACGCCAGAACGCATAGGAGAGAACGCGCCCACCGACGGCTGGCTGCAGGTAGAAGCCAAACAGAGGAATGGCCTCCGCTACTTCTCGGCAATGAAGCAGGAGCTCACTCTCGTTCTCGCGCTGCCAATCGCCAAGGCTGACCAGACCAACGTCGTAGCCTAGCGCGGCCGCGATCTGCGCCTCGCCGAGCGCCTGAGGCGTGTGACCGCAGATGCCCGCGACTTTTACGAATGCACGATCGGGCGTCGCCGCGAGTGCTTGCTTCGCAGTCTCTGAGGCGAGCTCCAGCACTGGCCGATAGAGCCCATATTGCGAATCGCGAATGGCGAACTGCGTCGTGTGCACGCCGACGGCGATCCCACCCGCGCCCGCATCGACATAGTAGCGCGTGAGAGCGCGCTGTCGGTCCTCGTCGAGTGTGCGACGCGCAGTGAGTGCCAGGGGGTGCGC
>DATBBP010000259.1:0-2686 GCA_036270935.1 Gemmatimonadaceae bacterium | reverse complement strand
CAGATCCGGATCGGCGCCGATGTAGATCGCGAGAAAGAGAATGATCAACAGGCCGCCCAACACCGCGAGCGTCGACGACAAGAATGGAAAGAGATAACGCGTCGCGCCGGCCATCTGCCGGCTGATGCGATCGCGCAATGGCGTCGCGCTCGCCGTGTCGGCTTCATTGGGGGGCGCAGCCGCGCGAGGTGGCGATGACGACGCGGCGCCCGTGGATTGCACGGTGTCGCGCTTCGCCGGCCCGTTGGAGGTCGTCAGGAAGCTGCCGATCAATCCATCATTGTGCCGGTTTGCCCAGGACTCGAGCCGATCGATGGCCTCAGGCAACCGTCGTCTGAGCTCGACGGATTGCGCGCGAATCGTCGGCGCAACCGAAGCGCCGAAGCCCACGAGAAGGCCGAGGAACGTGATGACGATGAGCGCCGCTCCGAGTCCGCGCGCAATCCGCCAGTGCGCCAGGTGATCGACGCCGCTCGACACGGCAAGCCCGAATAGCAGGCCGAGGAAGGCGGTGAGAAAAAGCGGGCTTGCGAACCAGATCATTCGCACGCCGACGTACATCGCTATCACCAGCGCGGCTGTACGCAGGACATCCTTGGTCCGCCATCCCATCGACCGCCGGCGCCGCTCTCCGTAGATCACGGTCGGACCGGCGTTGGGAGCGGCTCGATCGCGCCCGCCGGCGCTCTCGTCTTTTCGAATCGGCTCGGTCATCGCTGTTCGCGGGGCAAGCCGAGTGCCTCCGTCCCGTTGGCTGCTCGCTAGGCTCGCAGCAAGCCTATTTGAAATCGCGAGCGCTACGCCCTCGCTCCGTCGGCTACATTTGTCTGCGGACCAGGCACCCACGATGCGGCATCAGGCAATCTATCTCGACACGGCGCAAGACACTTCGCGATTCCTGCAGTCTATCGCAGACGCCGACCGTGTTGCGATCGACACCGAAGGAGCAAGCTTCCATCGCTTCATCGATCGAATCTATTTGCTGCAGCTCTCCACTCGGGATCGATCCGCCATCATCGACCCCCTCCCGATCGGCGTCCCACAAGAGTTAGGCAAGCTCCTCGAGGCCCCCGGGATCGAGATCGTGTTCCATGACGCCGATTACGATCTTCGGCTGCTGCGGCAGGATTACGGCTGGCACGTGCGCGACATCTTCGACACGCGCGTTGCCGCGCAGCTTCTCGGTATCCGCGCGTTCGGTCTCGCCGCGCTTCTCGAGAAGTACTTCGGAGTGAAGCTCGACAAGAAGCATCAACGCGCTGACTGGTCGATGCGTCCCCTCACGCCCGACATGCTGGAATACGCGGCGCAGGATACCCTGCATTTGCTCGGCCTCCGCGATTGCCTCGCCGATCAGCTGGTGCGCATGGGACGCTGGGATTGGGCGCGCGAAGAGTTTGCGCTTCTCGAGGAGATACGCTGGGGCGACGAGGACGAGTCTACCTCGTTTCTGCGCATCAAAGGCGCGCGTGATCTGAATCGACGCGAGCTCGCACTGCTACGCGAGCTCGTCGCCTGGCGTAACGACGTCGCCCGCCGAGCGGATCGCGCGACCTTTCGCGTTCTCGGGAATGAACCGCTGTTCGAGATCGCGAAAACCAAGCCCACGACTCGTGAGGCACTCGCGACGATCAAGGGAATGCCGAGATCGCTGCTCGAGCGCGCATCCGGCGACATTCTCGAGGCCGTGAAACGCGGGACGATGCTGCCCGACGCCGAGCTTCCCCGATTCCCGAGAGCGATTCGCTGGGAGCGCGATCCGGAGTTCGACGTCCGCGTATCGGCGCTGCGCACGGCGCGCGACGCGGCTGCACTCCGGCTCGACATGGATCCCGGTGTGCTCTGCTCCCGCGATCGTCTCGAGGCACTAGCCCGACGCAATCCCCCGACGATCGAGGCGATGAGGGAGATTCCAGAGCTACGCCGCTGGCAGGTGCAGGAGCTTGGCGCGGATTTCCTGGCTGCCCTCGCGCCGCATCGTAAGGCAGCCGTATAGGGAGCATTCGTCCGTGTCAGTCCGTGTGCACGCTTTGGCCTAGAGGCCCATATAGGCGCGCACGCGCGGCTCGATTCTCTCCGGCGTCCAGTACGGTGACCACACGAGATTGAGCTCGACCTCGCCCACACCCGGCAGGCCCTGCAACGTACGCTCGACGTCTGTCATGATCTGGGCGCCCGCGGGGCATCCCGGCGACGTGAGCGTCATGTCGACGTGAACGTTGTTGCTTGCGTCCACCGTGATCTCGTAGACGAGGCCGAGATCGATGATGTTGAGCCCGAGCTCGGGATCCTTCACCTTTCGCAGCGCCAGCTTCGCGATATCCGGCGTAATGGCATCGCTCGATGCCATCGCGCTCTCGGCCTCGTTAGGCTCCTGCGCCCCATTCGCGTCATTCGCCGAATTCGCGTTGGTCGCGTCGTCTCTGATCTCGTCGCTCATCGCCGTGGCTCACCTCCACCTGCAAGATAGTGCGCGCGTTCAGGAGTGCATGACTCGGCGACGAAACCAGCGGCCCTCCGATCGTGCCGCCCGCCACAAGGCGCGCGCGATCGTCGAAAGCGGTGAGCGGTCACTGAACGCAGCAGCGATCGCGTACAGTACGCCCGGCGAGAAGCGAGACTCGTTGACAATCGCGTACACCGGCTCCCAACGCTCCGGCAGAAACTTCGCCTTGAAGTTGTCGAG
>DATBBP010000258.1:0-5718 GCA_036270935.1 Gemmatimonadaceae bacterium | reverse complement strand
GCGCCAGCCAACGACAAGATCTTTCAGTCATCCGCAGCTATCGCGATGGATACTTCATTGCAGCGCGTGCTGCGGAGCTTCACTGGTCCGCGTGGTTTCGACACCTGGCTGCGCGCGATGGAGAAGCACACGATGTCGGTGAACGTCGGCTCGTTCGTCGGTGCGGGCACCGTACGCGCCTACGCGAAAGGGATGACGGAGGGGCCAGCGAACGCGGCGGAGTTGGATACCATGCGTCGCGTCGTGCGTGACGCGATGCTCGACGGCGCATTCGGTGTCGGTAGCGCGCTGATCTACCCGCCAGGCAACTATGCGTCGACGGCGGAGCTCATCGAGGAAGCGAAGGCGATGGCGCCGCTCGGTGGCGTGTACATCACGCATATGCGGTCCGAAGGTGATCGCTTGGTCGAAGCAGTCGATGAGGCGATCAAGATCGGCCACGACGGTGGCGTCCCGGTCGAGATCTACCACCTGAAGGCCGCCGGCGTACGCAACTGGCCGAAAGCCAAGCAAGTCGTCGCCAAGATCGACTCGGCGCGCGCCGCGGGCCAGGACGTCGCCACCGATCAGTATCCGTACGTCGCGGGCCAGAACAATCTCTCATCATGCATTCCGCCGTGGGCACACGCGGACGGTAAGCTCCTCGATCGGCTGCACGACGCACCGACGCGCGCGAAGATCAAAACGGAGATGACTAGCGAGCACGCGTCCTTCGAGAGTCTCTGCATGGCGGCGACGCCGAAGGGCGTCGAAGTCGTTGGCTTCACGGTCGATTCGCTCAAGAAGTACGAGGGCAAACGGCTCAACGAGATCGCGCAGGCCATGCATAAGGACTGGTCGGACGCGCTCATGGACCTAACGATCGCGGAGCAGAACAAGCTGGGCCAGGTAATCTTTGTCGCGTCCGACTCCAACGTGGCGATGCAGGTGCGTCAGCCCTGGATGAAATTCGGGACAGACGCCGAAGCGTTCGATCCGGACAGCGCGAAGATCTCGACGCATCCGCGGTCGTATGGGACGTATCCGCGCATTCTCGGACGCTTCGTGCGCGACGAGCGAATCTTGACGCTCGAGGATGCCGTACGAAAGATGACCAGCGCCGTCGCCGACCGGCTCAGCATTCGCGACCGTGGCGAGCTACGCGAGGGGATGTACGCGGACGTCATGGTGTTCGATCCGAACACGGTCATCGACCGCGCGACCTACGAGAAGCCACATCAGCTGTCGGTCGGCATGAAGTATGTCGTCGTAAACGGAGTGGCGGTGGTAAGTGACGGAAAGGTGACAGGGGCGAAGCCGGGGAAGGTCGTTAGGGGACCGGCTTACAGAGGCGAGTAGCCAAGAAGCACCCGTACTCCGGTACCCCGCGCAAAGGGCGACAAGGCCAAGCATGCACACGCTGTCCGCACATGAACCGCTGAGTCGCTCCCTTGCACCGTCGCTTCTCTCACCTGACGAGCGCACCACGCTCCTCTGGGTTTGTGGGGCATTCTTCCCGCGCCTCGAGCCGGAGGCCGGCGACGATCGCGACCTCTTTACCGCGGACGCGATTTCGTTAGGCGTTCCCGCGGCAATGGAAGAAGCGCTATCAGCAGTTCCAGCCGAACAAGTGCAGGATTTTCGGCTCCTTCTCCGCGCGCTCGACCATCCGCTGTTCATGCTCGGGTTCGCCGGCAAAGCGCGCTCGTTCCGATCACTGCAAACGGACGAGCGCGAGAAGGTGCTGCTGTCGATGGCGACGAGCACCGTGCCATTGGCGCGAAAGGGGTTTCAGGCGGTGAAGCGGCTCGCGTCGTTCTTGTTTTACTCGATGATGGACGAACGGCGCAGCAATCCGACCTGGAACGGAATAGGATACTTGCCGGCGCCTAACGCGCCGGCCCGGGACGAAGCGCTCAAGCTCACCATTGTCGACGGGCCCGTCCAGCTCGCAGCCGACGCTTGCGTGATCGGGTCCGGCGCGGGCGGTGGCGTGGTCGCCGCGGAGCTCGCGCGAGCCGGAATGCGCGTCGTCGTGCTCGAGCAGGGGCCGGCGGATCAGGCACCGCAATTCGATCAACGCGAGATCGTCGGAATGCAGCGCCTCTACCTCGATCGGGCGACGACCTCGACGCGCGACTTGGGCGTCACGCTCCTCGCCGGTTCGTGCGTCGGCGGTGGAACGTCACTGAACTGGCAAACGTCGCTGCAACTGCCCGACGCGATTCGCGACGAGTGGGCAGCGGTCTCCGGCCTCCCGATTTTCACAGAGACGCACTTCACGCAGGCGCTGGACGCAGTATGCGAGCGGCTCAACGTCGGCACCGTCGAGAGCGTGATCAATGCAAACAACGAGGCGTTGCGCCGCGGCTGTGCTTCTTTAGGCTGGTCGTGGCTGCATGTACCGCGGAATGCGCACGGCTGCGATCCGACGCAGTGCGGCTCGTGTATGTTCGGCTGCCGCCATGGCGGCAAGCAGGGGACCGCGGTCACCTTCCTCGCCGACGCTCAACGGGTCGGCGACGTGACGGTCATGCCCAACTGTCGGGTGACGCGAGTGATCCACAGGCAGGCACGCGTCACCGGCGTGAATGCGGTCACGCGAGATGCGGATTCCTCGATGGGACGGGAGTTTGCAATCAGCGTTCGGGCGCCGATCGTAGTCGTCGCGGCGGGCGGCCTCGAGACGCCAGCCCTTCTGCTTCGCTCGGGACTGCGGCATGCGTCGTTAGGTAAGAACCTCTTCCTGCATCCGGCAAGCGCCGTCCTCGGCGTGTACGGCGATTCGATACGCCCATGGGAGGGTCCGCCGCAAACCGTGATGTCCGAGGAGCACGCTGCACTCGACGGCAATTTCGGAGTCCGCCTCGAGCTTGCCGACGCACATCCTGGAATGCTTGCGCTCTCGATGCCCTGGCTCGGCGCGCGCGACCATCGCCGTCGCATGCAGCGCGCTGCACATGTGAGCGCAACGGTCGTCCTCGTCAGAGATCGCGAAGGGGGACGCATCCGCGTTAGGCGAGACAGTCGCGCGATCGAATATCGCGTCGGCACGCGCGAGCTCGCGCACTTCAAGCGCGGATTAGTAGCCGCGGCGCGGGCGCATATCGCGGCCGGTGCCGAGGAGATCATCACCCTGCACTCGCGACCGCATGTCTTGCAGGCGAAGCACGCGACGCCGGGGTCTGTCGACGAGTTCTGCACGCGTCTCCTCAACAGCACCCTCGATCGCAATTGGTCGACGTTGTTCAGCGCGCATCAGATGGGGACGTGCCGGATGGGCTCCGATCCGCGCACTTCGGTCTGCGACGAGCGCGGTGCGGTTCGTGGCATCGCCGGCCTCTACGTCGCCGACGCGAGCCTCTTTCCCGCATCCTCGGGCGTGAACCCGATGATTACAATCATGGGGATAGCGAAGATGGTGGGAGAGGGGCTAGGGGCTGGGGGCTAGAGAGCTCGAATGCGCGCGATGGTGCTGGAGCGCCCGCGGTCGACGTTGAGAGAAATTGAAATTCCTCCACCGACGCGGGCCCCCGAACAGGTGCTGATTCGTGTGCGCGCTTGCGCAGTGTGTCGCACGGATCTCCACATCGTCGACGGCGAGCTCGCGAGGCCGAAGCTACCTCTGGTCCTCGGCCACCAGATTGTCGGAATCGTCGAGGTAGCGCCCGCGGCCAGTTCTCTCCAACGCGGTGACCGTGTCGGCGTGCCGTGGCTCGGCTGGACGTGCGGCGTGTGCGTCTACTGCACGAGTGGACGTGAGAATCTGTGCGATCGCGCGCGGTTCACCGGCTACGACATCGATGGCGGCTACGCCGAGTATTGCGTCGCGGACGCGCGATTCTGCTTTCCTATAAAAGGCGAGGACGAGGACGCGCACGCTGCGCCGCTTCTGTGCGCTGGACTCATCGGCTATCGGTCGCTGCGCCTCGCGGGCGACCCCGCGATCGCGAAGCGCGTTGGCCTCTACGGCTTCGGCGCGGCGGCGCACCTCATCACACAGGTCGCCGTCGCTCGAGGCCAGCGCGTGTTCGCTTTCACGCGACGTGGCGACGAGGCGTCCCAGACATTCGCGCGATCGATGGGAGCCGAGTGGGCCGGCGCAACTGACGAACGCCCAGAGCCGCTGGACGCGGCGATTATCTTCGCACCTGCTGGCGAGCTCGTTCCGCTGGCACTCCGTGCAACAGCGAAGGGTGGCGTAGTGGTCTGCGCCGGGATTCACATGAGCGACATTCCCAGCTTCCCTTATGACATCCTTTGGGGAGAGCGGACGATCCGCTCCGTCGCCAATCTCACGCGGCAGGATGGCGACGAGTTTCTCGCCCTGGCACCGAGGGTGCCTGTACGTACCGAGATCGAGTGCTTCCCGCTGAACAAAGCGAATGAAGCGATCGAAGCGCATCGATCGGGGAAGCTTCGCGGCGCGGCCGTTCTGTTGCCGTGATTCGCAACCCCGCAGTTCCCTAGTCCCTAGGCCCTAACCCCTTCGCTCGCCCATGCACGTTCAATACGTCGCGCTCTGCGACACGGTCATTCTCGGCAACGACGGACGTCCTTCGCTGATCGGCGTCCTCAACGACCTGCAGCTTCCGACGATTCCATTCACACTGCCACGTCTGGCGTTCGCGGCGCGGATTCATTTCACGCGCGAGGAAGTCGGTCGGGCGCACAAGGTGGAAGTGGCGATGAGCGATCCCTCGGGGAAAGAGATCGGACGCCCGGGCGGGGAGGTCTCGTTGCCGCCGATGCCGTCGGGCCTCGAGTCGGTCTCTGTCGATCTGCCTCTTCAGTTCGACCTTTTCAATATCGCGACGGCAGGGCGATACACCTTTCTCCTCCACGTCGACGGGGTGCCCACGGCGGCGGTACAACTGAACATCCGCCAAGTAGCGAATGCGTGAGGCTGGTTGTTGGGTGATTGGTGGTCACCAGCAACCAACAAACCAGCGCCGCTAGTCCGCTTGCGAAGATCTTGGACCAGGCGGCAGCAACGAGTACGTCGCAACCAGCGATTCGCTACGCTCGAGGAGCTGTCGGGCAACGTCTGGCGCCCGCCGCTGAGCGAGGGCCGCGAGGCGGGCGAGATAGTCCATCAGCGCGTTCGCGCGGAGACCTCCGACACCATCCCGCCAGAGCGTGATGTTTCGCCAGGCGCCCCGCCACGTTCGATTGGTGAGGACCTTGATCTGCCCGTGCTCATCCAGGACGAGCGCGCCATGGAGATTGCGAATCGGCAGGGTTTCCGCATCCTCTATCGAGCGCCCCGTAAGGGCCCAGTGCTCCATTCGTGATTGACGCAACGGGAGGCGGTCGCTCGGTATTGTCGCGAGCTCGAGAACCTGCCGCATCGTGACGATCGCTGAGGCAAGCGCCGCGACCCGCGATTCCTCGGCAGCCGTTAGCTCGGTGGAGTATCGTGTCATCTCGCTGCATCGCGCAACGAGGTCAGCCAGCGCTGCCGGAGTCGGGACTTCGGTCGGATTGGGCATCAAAGAACAGCAGGGACGCTACACTATGCGGGCAGCGAGAATGGTGCCTGAGGCACCGGCAACAGTAATGATTGCGGCAAAACGTGTCGTGACGTGCATCACACTGTGCCGCACGAGTTTCCAGCGTTTCTGCCTAACGCGATGTGAGTTGCTTGCTCCGGCTCCATGATTCTCGGTCTAGGAAGGCCAAAGAAATGACGCGCTCTGAACAGGCGGTCCAGGTCTGGCAGGTGCTCGTGAGCGCTGC
>DATBBP010000257.1:0-8641 GCA_036270935.1 Gemmatimonadaceae bacterium | reverse complement strand
GCCCCACTGCCCGCCTCGCGTGTGTTGGGTGAGCGCGGTCCGCAGGTCACCCTCGAGCGACTCGACGCCGCGCGGCGACGTCCACGACAGCACGGCTGCTTTGCTCGCGATCTCGCCACGGCTGATGTTACTGCGCGACGTTCTGCGTTTCGTGCGCGCCACAGACTTTGATCTCGTCTTGCGCGGCGTTGTCGGCAACGAATCCGGTGTGGCGCCGACGTCCTGTTGGCATGACGGCGAAGCGCGTAGCTCGCGCGAGCCGATGGCCAAACTCGCGACACAGACGCAGAGAAGCGTGCGGCGCGAGAGCACGCTGCGACGACTCGAGATGACCGTGCGATCCGCGCTCATGACGTTCAGGTTGGCAACTCGTGTTCCAGACTGCATACACTCCGCGCGCGGAATCGCTCCGGTTTCGCGCGGGCAAGGGCTACTAACTGGAGTATCGGTGATCGAACGCTCGCTTAGACCTTCAGGAAGATCTTCCGCCGGTACAGACCGAGCAGCACGCAGTACCAGAGCCCGACGAAGCAGAGCGCAAAAGCCAGCGACGCGTTCACAGGAGTCAACCACGACGCGAACAAGGTTTGATAAATCGCGTTCTCGAGCGATGTTCGCGACCCGTGATAGTTCACGGAGATCACGGAGTAAATCAGCCGCGCGAGCAGTCCCGAGCCCATGAATGCGATGAGCGGGTTCGTGCCATAGATGACGAAGAAGTTTGTCCACCGTCTCATGCCGTGGACATCGACGAGCCACATGATCGTCGCGATCGACACGGCCGCCATACCCGCCGTGAACATCACATAAGAGCTCGTCCAGATGCTCTTGTTGATCGGGAAACCCCAGTTCCAGATCATGCCGAAAGCCATCGCGAGGCAGCCTGCCGCGAAGAGCCCGTTGAGTCGTTCCTCGATCGGACGCTCCGTGCCGATCCAGCGTCCAGCAAGCACGCCGAGCATCGCGGTGCAGATCGCCGGTATCGTCGAGAGGAATCCCTCAGGATCGAAAGTCACGCTGCCCGACCAAATGTGATTGCCGAGTCCGAAGCGGCTCCAGTCGAGAACGAAGCGGTCCCAATAGGCTGCCATGGTGCCGGATGGAACGTCGAGCAACGAGTTGCCGAGCGTTCCGCCGGTGCCCGGAACGGGAAGGGCCGCCATTACTACCCAATAGCCGAGAAGTAGGGCGCCGATCGTCGTGACGATGCGTTTGATTGACGCACCCTGCGTGAGCAGCGCAGCGCACAAGTATGCCAGACCGATTCGCTGCAACACGCCCATGATTCGCCAGTGATACAACCGGTCGACGACACGATGGAGGAAGCTCGGATCGGCGATGCCGCTGATGTCGCCCCAGGTGAAAAACGGGAATCCATTGAGCAGGAACCCGAGCAGAAAAATCAGGGCGCCACGCCGCAGAATCTGCTTACGAATATCGGACTCGTCGGCGCCGCGGGCTCGACGCGCGCTGAGCGAGAGGTGAGTCGTTATGCCGACAATGAAGAGGAAGAACGGGAAAACGAGATCGGTCGGCGTCCAGCCATTCCATGTTGCGTGCTCGAGCGGCGGATAGATCGCGCTCCACGTGCCCGGATCGTTGACGAGCAACATCCCCGCGACCGTGAGGCCGCGAAACACGTCCAGAGAGAGAAGTCTCTCGCGCGATCGCTTTGGTCCACCGACCGTTGCTTTCGGCCGGTCCGCGACCGTTCCGATTTGCTCGGTGGGCGGAAGGAGTGTTGCGCTCATGGATTACCTCAAGGAACTAGAGGCTAGAGGAATCGGGGCTCGGGCTTGCTACTAGCTCCAAGCTCCTAACACCCAGCACCTAGTAGGACGATTCTACCGCGACACCGGCAAATGCCCGGCCGCTACTTGCGCGCCCGCGACCGTCTCATCGCCGTTGTGTTGCTGCCATCTGAAGAAGATGACCGAGATGACGGCGAAAAAGAACAGGCCGCCGGGAATCCACATGATCAGTCCGCCGATGAGCTGGTCCTGCATCGGCGAGATTCCCCAGATCCTGGGCGCTACTGCATAGGCCGGGTAAAGCACCGAGTCCGCATACGCGATGTACACGGCGACGATCGACATGGGGATGCTCATGAGGAAGAGGTAGAGCATCTGCATGGGATAAGCGATTCGCGGGAGCTCGGGCAGCGGGCTGAGAATGGGCCACCACATCAGCACCGCGGCGATCAGGAACATCAAGTGCTGGACGATGTGCACCGGGTGGTGCGCCATCGCGAGGTTGTACAGCGGCGGCAGGTGCCACGCGCACATCACCACGTTGAAGATCGCGAAGGTCCGAAAAGGGCTCGTGACCCAGCGCGCTGTCGCGGCAACGGGGCGATATGCCAGCGCGGGACGTAGCATCCATCCCGGCGTCGCCATGATGAGTATTGGTGCAATAACGAGCGCGAGCACGAGATGCTGCACCATGTGCGCGCTGAAGAGATAGGAATCGCTCAAGTCGTGGAGCCAGCCGTTGAGCGATAGGAACAGGGTCACGAGCGCGAGGGTGAGAAGCGCCGGCTTCGCTCTCCCGAGCTCATAACCCAAACGCGTGCCCACGCGCGCACGCCAGCGATACAGCGCCGCGAGTGCAATGATGCCGATGACCGTGCTTGGATGCACGGAGAAGCGCCACGGGCTGAGCGTGGCGCCGGCGTGAAGGAGAGGAAGAACGGGCAGCATTCTCACTGAATGTCATCCTGACCGCAGCGAAGGATCTACTCTCCCGACATGGAACCCCACTTCCAAATTCGGATGCTAGATCCTTCGTCCTGCGCTCCTCAGGATGACACCTTAGCCAGTGCGGATGATGAGCTTAGCGAACAAAAACATCAGCGCGACAATCGTCGTCATTGCGATGAGCAGCGGCCCCGTGAAGAGCGCGCGGAAGAGTTTGTGATCGTACTTGAGATGCATGTAGAACAGCACGACGATCGCGAACTTCACCGCGGACATGATGAGGAGCGCCGGCACGAACAATCGCGAGGCGACGAAGGCAGGGATGTAGTACACCCACACCTCGACGATCGTGATCACTGTGAGGATTAGCGCGACCCACTTGTACGTCCCCCAATTCGGGTGCTCGTGGACGATACCCTCCGCCGCGTGTGCCTCGGCGGACGCGATCGAATCGCTGGTGGTTTGCTCTGCGGGTTCGTGAGCCATAGACGCTGCTACCGGATGAGGTAGACCAGAGTAAAGATCGCGATCCACACGACGTCGACAAAGTGCCAGTATAGCGCAGAAATGTCGACGAGAAGCGCGTCGCGGGGTCCGAGGCCGCGCTTCATGTCGATCGCGAGCAAGGTCAACAGCCAGAGCACGCCGGCGGTCACGTGCGCACCGTGAAATCCGGTCAGCGTGAAGAACGAAGATCCGAAGAGATTGGTCTTGATGGTCAGGCCTTCATGGACGAACGAAGTGAACTCGTAGGCCTGGTAGCAAAGGAATCCAGCGCCGAGAATCGCCGTAGCGAGCAACCAGAGTTTCGACGACTCGAGCAACCGCCCGCCGAAACCTGGCCCTGCCCATCCTGGTTTGTCCTTGTTCTCGACTGCCGCGAGGGCGAGCACCATCGCGAGCGACGACATCAGTAGGACGAACGTCGACTGCGACGTGATCGGGATGTTCAGGATCGGCTTGAAGAGCGCGCCCGCTGGGCACCCTGCGATCGGAGTAGCCGACGTGGCGTTCGTCGTCTGACACCAGTACTCGTGCGGGAATGGTCCGACTCTACTGCGTCCCTTGTAGATGAGGTACGTCGAGATCAGAGAAGCGAACAACATGCACTCGGATCCGATGAACGCCCAGATCGCGATCTTGCGATGATCGAGACCCGTGGTAGTCGGCGGATGAGCCGAGTGTCCGTGCGCGTGAGCGACTGCTGAAGTGGACATCGTGGAGGTGTGACCTGTTATCTAGTGCTCGTCTTCGAGCGGCGTGAGGAGCCAGCCATAGAGCGATGCCGTCATCGCGCCGGCGAAGGTAATCACGAGCGCGACGGCGAGAGGCACCTTGTCTTTGTGAATTGCGATCAGCGACGAAAACATGAGCGTCATGAAAAGCGCGACGAACAGCGGCTTGATCGACGGATTCGGCATCGGAATGCCGAGCTCGCGCGCCGTCGGTAGCCGTCGCGGCGGTACAGGCGTGAGCGGCGATCCCGGCGCCCTCGTGCTCGCGCCAACGGGTCCACCGGGCGGGTTGCCGATCGCGCGCCCGACCTTGCCGGTATGATGACCACCGACGTCGACGTCGACCCGTTCCTCGCCAAGACGCGAATGTGGGACGTCACTCGTTAGGGTCGGCGACTTGACGTCCCAGAGCGGATATCGAGACGTTACCGTCGGCACGCGAGCAAAATTGTAATCCGGCGGCGGCGACGGAATCGACCACTCGAGCGTCGGCGCGCCCCATGGGTCGTTGCCCGCGATCGCGCCGACCTTCCGGCTTCGCCAGAAGTTCCAGAAACCGATCGCGACGCCGAGGATCTGGAAGATCACGCCGATCGAGCTCATGAGATTGAACGTCTCCCACCCCTGCCCGACGTCGTAGCGATAAATCCGGCGCGGCATCCCGTACAGCCCCGAGAAATGCATCGGGAAGAACGTGAGATTCACGCCGATGAAGAACAGCCAAAAGTGCCACGAGCCGAGCTTCTCGTCGAGCATCCGCCCCGTGAATTTCGGAAAGTAGTAATACACGCCGCCGAACAGACCCATCATCGAGCCAGCGACGAGCACGTAGTGGAAGTGGGCGACGATGAAGTACGTGTCCGTCTGCTGCAGGTCGGCCGGCGGCGACGCGTGCATCACGCCGGAGATGCCGCCAATGGTGAACAGCGCGACGAGTGTGATCGCGAACTTCATTGCCGTCGTGAAACGCAGCACACCGCCCCACATCGTGAAGATCCAGTTGAAGATCTTCACACCCGTCGGGATCGCGATGAGCATCGTCGTCACGCCGAACACCGTGTCCGCGATCGGGCCCATGCCGACGGCGAACATGTGATGCGCCCACACACCGAAGCCGAGGAAGGCGATGAGCATTCCCGAATAGACCATCACGGGATAGCCGAACAACGGCTTACGCGAGAACGTTGGCAGTATTTCGGACACGAGACCGAAGGCCGGCAGAATCAGGATGTAGACCTCTGGATGTCCGAAGATCCAGAACAAATGCTGCCAGAGCAGCGGGTCACCCCCCTGCGCGATCTCGTAGAAGTTCGTGCCGAAGAAGCGATCGAATTGCAGGAAGACGAGGGCGATCGTGATCACCGGGAAGGCGAGCACGATCAGGAATTGGACGATGAACGCCATCCAGGTGAAGATCGGCATGCGCATGAAGTACATGCCGGGCGCCCGCATGTTGATGATCGTCGTGATGAAATTGAAGCCGGCCGCGAGCGACGACACGCCGAGGATCTGTAGGCCCAGGACCCAGAAATCGATGTTGAGATTATGCGAATAGGCGAACGTGGTGAGCGGCGTGTAGCCGAACCAGCCACCATCCGGGGCGGACCCGACAAACCACGAGACGTTGAGAAAAATCGAGCCGAACAGGTAGACCCAATAGCTGAATGCATTGAGACGAGGAAAGGCCACGTCTCTCGCTCCGATCTGGAGCGGGATTAGCAAATTGAAAAACGCGGCCGACAGCGGCATGACGACGAGGAAGATCATCGTCGTGCCATGCATCGTGAACAGCTCGTTGAACATCTCCGCCGAAACCACTTTTCCGTTGGGAAATGCGAGCTGCGCGCGGATGATACTGGCCTCGAGGCCGCCAGCGAGGAACCAGAACAGCGACGTTCCGAGGTACAGCGCCGCGATGCGCTTGTGATCGACGGTGGTCAGCCAGCTCCAGAGTCCACTCTCGGCGTGCTCTTCGGCGCCGGCGTAGACAGGAGCGGTGGCAGTTGTTGCCATGCGTCTATGTCTCCAGGGTATTCGTCGTAAGGCCTAACGCATTGTACTACTTCAGTGCCCGCAGATAGGCGACGATGTCAGCGATCTGCTGGTCGGTGAGGCCCGCCTTCGTCGTCGTGTTCAGCTGCGGATCGTACTCGTTGAGCCCGATCGTCGGCATGAGGACGCCCGGCTTCATCTTGCGCGCGTTCTTGATCCACAGCGCCAAATGCTGGTCGTCGTTCGGGTACAGACCAGCAGCGATCGTCGTGCGGCTGCCGACATGCGTGAGGTTCGGACCGATCTGACCGATCATGCTCGGATTACCGCGAATCGTGTGGCAGCCGAGGCATGCTCCCTGGCCCTTCATCAGCAGCTCGGCGCCGCGTGCGGGATCCCCGTACGGGTTGCTGTACTGAATGTCGGGCACCGGCGTCTTGGGAATCGTGTAGGCCGGCATGCTATCGCGCGGGAACGCAATGAAGCCAGCCTGCGCGACCGAGGTCGGCGGCGGTGCGGGGGCAGCGGCCGGCGCAGGCGCCGCGGGCGCTCCGCCGGGCGCAGCCGACGCCGTCGGCTTCGCGTTGGGACCCGCGACCGGGGTGGGCGTGGTTGGTGTCGGTAATGGAGTTGCGAACGCGGCAGGCGTTTCCTGGTGCGCAATCCAACTCTGGAACTCGTCAGGCGTAACGACGAAGGTGCGAAACCGCATGTTCGCGTGCGACGCACCGCAGTACTCGACGCAGAAACCGTTATACGCCGTCGACGGCGCGGAGTCTGGCGTGAACCAGAGATAGTTCGTGTGGTTTGCGATGAGATCGCGTTTGCCCGAGAGCGACGGCACCCAGAACGAGTGAATCACGTCCTTCGAGTGCAGCGTGAAGTTCACCGTGCGTCCCTTCGGCAGGTAGAGCTCGTTCGCCGTGACGACGGTATCGAGCTTACCCGTTGGAGTGCGCACAGTGTACTGAGGATATCGGAACTCCCACCACCATTGGTGCCCGATCACCTCGACCTGCAACGCGTCGCTCGCTGCGCGGCTCTGTGTGCGGAAGATGGTGCGGACGGTGGGAATCGCAATGAACACGAGGATCAACGCGGGAATGATCGTCCACGTGATCTCGAGCGTTGTGTTGCCGTGCACGTGCTCCGGCTGACGCGTCGTACTGCTGCGTCGGCGAAAGCGAATGAGCGTGTAGACGAGAATCGCTTCGACGACGACGAATACGATGGAACCGAACCAGATCAGGATCTCAAAAAGAAATCCGATGTCGCGATTGGTGTCCGTCCGTGCGTGGAAGACCGAATTCGGATATTGAGTGCAGGCGGCAATGACGAGCGGGGAGGCCGCCAGCGCTACCGTCAGCGCGGCACGAGCGAGCCGGCGCGGGCGGAATCGATGATGCATTGCGCTTTCCTTTTTTCCGTGCGGCGCGCCGCCGGCTGCGCGACGACATATCGCGCGTGCACGGGACGCAAACTCTGGAGCATGGGCAAGGTACCGGCTGACTCTGGCTGAATCAAGCGGCCACGTATCATGCACAGCGCGCGCCGCAACCTGCTCAGTGCGCGCTGTTCCCCTCTTCCTTTCCCTCCGCGAGCTCGTGCTTTTCCTTCGTGTGCAAGATCGCGATCTCGAGCGCGGTCCTCACCTGTGCAACGCCTTCGCGGAGTGCGCGCACTCTCATCTGCTCGCTCGCGCCGCGACTCGACACGAGATTCGTTTGCATCACCTGGTCAGCGATCATGCCGAATTGAGCCTTGAGCATCTCGCTGAGCTGCGGCAGCTGCCGACGGAGATTCGTGAGGAACGTCGACCCGGACTGATTGCGCTTGATCTGCAGCGCGTATTGCTCGACGAGTCCGTTGATGCGCAAGAGCGTGTTCATCGCATCATCGAGCGTTTTCATCTTCGCCTGTCCGGCGCCGTCGAGTCGGAGACCAGCCATGATGGTGGCGAGAGTGGCAAGAAGTGGCGAGAGTGGCGAGTGCCGACTATAGGACGAGTCTCCCCGGCACTCGCCACCCGTCACTAACAACTCGCCACTCTACTTCACCCGGTCCATCTTCGGATTCGGCCGGAGCTCGCGCCCCACCTTCGCTTGCGGCTTGCCGTCCACCATAACGACGTCCGCGGTGAAATCGAATTTGCCGTCGTGCACTATCCATGTGCCGACAGCGTACACGTCCACCGGCGCCTTCTCCTCCTCGAACTCGCGAACACGCGCCGCGTTCAGTCCGCCGGAGACGACGATCTTCACCTCGCCAAATCCCTCTGCATCGAGCGCGTTGCGCACGTTCCACACGAGCTGCGGGTTGGCGCCCGTCGGACGGAATGTGCCCATCTGCGGAATCACCGACTTGTCGACGAGGTTCTCCGACGTGTCGATTCGAACGCCCCACAAGCGCCCTTCGAGCGCACGTGCGACTTCGAGACTCGTGCGCACGCAATCATTCTCGTAATCCACGAGCGCGACGACGTTGACGCCGGAGCAGTGCTCGGCGAATGCCTTCGACGCGCGCACCGTGTCACCGTCATATGCCGCGATGAGCGAGTGTGGAACTGTGCCGATTCCAGTTCCCCCGAACAACGATGCTTGTGCCTCCGTCGAGACCGATGACGCACCTCCGGTATGCGCGGCGTATCCGTCGCCGGGCTGCGCTGCCCAATAGTCCTGCCGCGCGCCGAAAAACAGCACTGGCTTCGGCCGAGCCGCT